>QNBQ01000167.1 GCA_003645735.1 Candidatus Poribacteria bacterium | reverse complement strand
GGAAGGCGATGGCCAGGGCCGAGGAGCAGGAGATGAGGGCGCTGACGAGGGAGATGGAGGCGAAGATCATCGAGGCTGAGGCGGAGATCCCCCTGGCGATGGCCGAGGCGTTCAGGTCGGGCAGGCTGAGCATCATGGATTACTACAGGCTGAAAAACCTGATGGCCGATACGGAGATGAGGAGGGCCATCGCCGAAAGCTCCGCCCCCGCCGAGGGGGAGAGGAGGAGCGAGTTTTCGATCATCTGAGGAGGTGAGCCATGAGCGTGACCGCTTTGGCCGTTCTCATAATCATCGCGGGGGTCATCTTCCTGATCTTCTTCCTGTGGGCCGTGCCGATACCGATATGGATATCGGCCAAGTTCGCGGGGGTCAAGGTCAGGCCGATAAGGGATCTGGTGGCGATGCGGATAAGACGGGTTCCGCCGGGGCTGATCGTCAAAGCCCTCATAAGCGCTCAGAAGGCGGGGATCAACCTGACGCCCGCCCAGCTGGAGGCGCATCACCTGGCCGGCGGCAGGGTGATGAACGTCGTGAACGCCCTGATAGCCGCCGATAAGGCCGGCATACCCTTGAGCTTCGAGAGAGCTGCGGCCATAGACCTGGCCGGCAGGGACGTCCTGGAGGCCGTCCAGATGAGCGTCACCCCCAAAGTGATAACCTCCCCCTGGATAACCGCCGTCGCCAAGGATGGGATACAGGTGAAGGTCATCGCCAGGATAACGGTCAGGGCCAACATCGAGAAGCTGGTCGGCGGGGCAGGCGAGGAGACGGTGATAGCGAGGGTCGGGGAGGGCGTGGTGACGGCCATAGGATCGGCCAACTCATACAAGGATGTGCTCGAAAACCCGGACATCATCTCGAAGACGGTCCTCGACAAGGGGCTGGACGCCGAGACGGCCTTCGAGATCCTCTCGATCGACATAGCCGACGTGGACGTGGGCGAGAACATCGGGGCGAAGCTGCTCATCGATAAGGCCAACGCCGAGCTGAAGGTGGCCAGGGCGAAGGCAGAGGAGAGGCTGGCGATGGCCCAGGCGAGGGAGCAGGAGATGAGGGCGCTGGCCCAGAAGATGAGGGCGAAGGTGGCCGAGGCGCAGGCCCAGGTCCCCAGGGCGATAGCCGAGGCGATCAGGGCGGGAAGGATAGTCACAGCCGCCTGAGGAGGTGGGCGTTTTGAAGATCGTCATCCCTCTCCTCTATCTCCTGTTGACCCTAATATCCATCGTCGCCGGGATGGCGAGGAGAAGGGGGAAGGGGCGAGAAGGGGAGGCTGAAACGCCGACCCTCCCCCCCGAGGAGACGGAGGCCGAACCGGTCGAACCTGAAAAGGTCGAGGCGGAGGAGATCGAGGAGGCGCCGGAGGCCGTTGAAGGGCCAACCGAGCCTCCTGGGGAGGCGGCCGAGGAGGAGAGGCCGGCCCCGCCCCGGCGCCCGATACGCATCGCCGGCATCGAGTTGACCCCCAAAACGATGGTTCAAGCGATCATCATAGGCGAGGTTTTGAGGAGGAAGTTCGAATGACGGGCAAGGAGAGGGTCATAGCCGCGCTGCAACACAAAGAGCCGGACAGAGTCCCTGTCATGGAATACATCTTCGAGCACGGGATAATCGAGCAGATACTGGGCAGGCCATCATACTGGAGGGGGCACTTCAAGGAGATAAAGGCATACTGGGAGGGGAGGAGGGACGAGGTGGTGGAGAGCCAGAAGAGGGACGTGGTGGAGTTCGTGAGGGCGGTGGGGCACGACGGGGTGACGGTGACGCTGGTGCCGCCCAAGGGGTTTCAGCCGGAGCCTCTGCAGCAGCTGGACGAGGAGACGTGGAGGGACTGGCAGGGGAACGTCTACAAATACAGCCCGTTGACCGAGGATCTGGTGCTTTACGCACCCAAAGCGCTTGAGCCTCAAAAGCCGCCCGAGAACCTCTGGGAACCCCCTCCCGAGCCCGACCCGTCCGAGTTCGAGCTCATAGATCACGTGGTAAAAGAGCTGGGGGAAACCCATTTCATCATCGCCAGGCTGGGCAGAAGGGCGAGCTCGTCTTACCCCAACCCGTTCGGGCTTGAGAGGTGGCTGCTGAGGCTGGCCGAGGATCCGGACGCCGAGAGGGAGACGAGGGTGAAGGCGGCGGAGGGGGCGCGTAAGATGATCGATCTGCTCTTCGAGCACGGCGTGGATACCGTCTTCCTGGAGGCCGATTACGCCAGCAGCACGGGGCCTATGATGTCCCCCCAGACCTTCAGGAGGGCCATCCTTCCGGGCATGAAGATCCTCTGCTCGCACGTCAAAAGGCACGGCGCCTTCGTCATCTTCCACTCCTGCGGGGTCAACAGGCCGCTGCTCGACATGTTCATCGAGGCAGGGGTGGATTGTTACCAGTCGATACAGCCGGAGGAGGATATCGTCGGACTGAAGAGGGATTTCGGCGATAGGCTGGCGCTTTGGGGAGGGATAAACATCGATATGCTCATCCGCGGGACGCCGGAACAGGTGAAAAAAGAGGTGAGGGAGATCATCCTTGGCTGCAAGAAGGGGGGAGGGTTCATCCTGGGCGCCTCGCACAGCCTGATGAAGGGCACGAGGGCCGAGAACTACCTGGCCGCGCTGGAGGCCTTGAGGGAAGTCGGATGGTATAATTGACAGCTCCCCTCTCCGGGTGTATAATGTGGCCCGGAAATTTTTCGTCGCGGGGGGAGTGATCTCAGGATGTTCCGCTTGCCTCTGTTTCTCATTCTTCCCACGATCGCTTTGCCTGCTTCTTCCCCGGCTTTCGAGGAGGTCGACCTTTCAGGGCTGAGGATGGCCTTCGAGGCGAGTATAGACGGGAGGGATTGCATCTGCCTCCTCGAGGGCCTGGGCGGCGAGGCGGAGCCTAAGGTTCTGGTCGATCGGTTCGCCTCCGTCTCCGACCCCCGTTGGTCTCCCGACGGGCGGTATATCGCTTTCGCCGCTCAAAGCGGGGGGCGGTGGGGGATATACCTGATGGAGGTCGGAAGCGGGAGGATGAGGGCGTTGATCACAAGCAGGGACGTCCGTTACTCAAATCCGAGGTGGTCCCCCGACGGACGGAGGCTCGCCTTCAACGCCTATCTCGGCGGGTGGAGGAACGACATATATGTGTTGGACGTCAAGGGGAAGGGCGATCCCCGACCGGTTGTGGAGAACTTCTCGGCCATGCTGCTCGATTGGACGCCGGATGGGAGGGAGATCTGTTTCACCGTCGGCTGGAAGAGCTCAACTGTCTACGCCGTCGAGGTCGATAGGGGGAAACCTGTCAGGCTCAACCCGGCCGAAAACGTCTTCCAACAGCTGGGGCAGTTCAGGGAGGTGCTGACGATCCCCCAAGCGGAGGCCATCTACGATCTGTCCTTCTCGCCCGATGGGAGCAAAGCCGTTGTAACCGCCGACCTGCCTCCCCCTCGTTTCACCTGTGAGATGTTCCTCGTCGACCTCCTCTCGGGGAAGGTCGAGGAGATAAAGGTGAGGGGGGAGCAGAAGGTGGGGGGCAAATACAACCCCCGGTGGAGCCCCGATGGAAAGCTCATATTCTTCTCCGGCTACATCGATAGGCTTTATGAATGCAACATCATGGCCATCACCCCCCGGGGCGAGCTGATCTGGAGGCTGAAGCGGGAGGGGTATGACGGCCCCTTTGACATCATCCCCTTGGGGGGCTTTTCGGTGAGGCCGCTTTCGCCCTTGATGCCGACGGTATGGGGCGAGGTGAAATGTGGGGTGACAGGGCGTTGATAGAGGGGCGTTGGAGCTTGAGATCGCATAGGATCGCCGTTCTGACGTTGATGGCGATCGGCGGGGGGATAGCCCTCCTATCGCTGCTGGCCGGCTGGGCTTTCAAAGCGGCGCTGTTGATCGCCGCCGGATGCGCCTGGACGGCCTTGGGGCTTGAGCTGGCTCTCAAGGTCAGGTATGACAAGCTGTTGAGGCTGAAGCTGCTGAGCGATTACGTCCTGGAGAGCATAACCCGAGGGGTTATAGCGTTCGATCTGGACGGGAGGGTGAGGCTGATCAACCGGGCGGCGATTCAGATGCTGGAGATCCAGGAGGAGAAGGCTATCGGAGCCGATTACAGGAAGCTGCTGGGCGACAACCCGCTGATCCTGAGCTGCATAAGGGAGGCCTTGGAGGAGGGCAGGACGGTCGAGGACAAGGAGATAGAGCACGTCACGCCCTCGGGCAGGAAGCTGACCCTTCAGCTGAACACCGCCGTCCTGTCCGATCCGGAGGAGGGGAGGGTGGGGGCGATACTGCTGATGAAGGATCTGTCCGAGATCAAGCTGCTTCAGAGCCGGATAAGGAGGGCCGACACGCTGGCAGCCCTGGGCAGGATAACGGCCAGCCTCGCGCACGAGATCAAGAACCCCCTGAGCGGGATAAGCATCAATCTGGAGCTGCTGGAGGAGGTGCTGAGCGAGGAGGAGCTGAAAAACGAGGCGGAGATCAGGGAGCATCTGAACGTCATAGCCGGCGAGATAAAGCGGCTGGAGGAGCTGGTCAAAAACCTGTCGAGGTTCGTCGGGACGCCGGCGATGAGGATGACCAAGCTGAAGGTCAACGACGTGCTGGACAGGGTGTTGAACCTGGTCAAGGTGGAGGCGCGCGATCAGGGGATAAGCATAGTCAGGAGATACGCCGAGCTTCCAGAGATAGCGGGCGATGTGGCGCAGCTCCAGCAGGCCTTCCTGAACCTGATCATAAACGCCATAGAGGCGATGCCGGACGGCGGGGAGCTCACGGTGGAGACCGAGTGGAGCCGGGCGGAGGGGGCGATAAAGGTCCGTATATCGGACACCGGCGTGGGCATACCCCCCGAGGATCAGGACAAGGTCTTCGAGTTCTACTACACCACCAAGGAGGAGGGGACCGGCATGGGCCTGCCCATAGCGCTCAAGATAATCAAGGATCACGGGGGGGAGATCGATCTGGAAAGCGAGCCCGGGATTGGGACCACCTTTACCGTCACGCTTCCCGTGAGAGGTGAGGGCGATGAAGGCGAGGATATTGGTGGCCGAGGATGAGGAGGGCATAAGGCAGGGGATAGCCAGGGCGCTTGAGAGGGACGGCCACGAGGTGGAGGTCGTCACGGACGGGATGGCCGCGCTGCGCAAGCTTGAAGCCGAGTATTTCGACCTGCTCATAACAGACGTCAGGATGCCGAAGCTGGACGGGATGGAGCTTTTGAGG
>QNBQ01000166.1 GCA_003645735.1 Candidatus Poribacteria bacterium | reverse complement strand
TGGCTTCGAGCTTGGACTTCAGCTCGTCCCTGACCGATTCATACTCCTCCGGCGGCACAACCCCCTCCGGCTCCCTGCCCCTAACGTTCAGGAATATCCTGCCGTAATACCCTCCCTCGCCCCCGGCGATCGTCCTCGACCAGTCCACCAATCCCCTTTTTATCAGCTCGCCCATCCTCATCGGCTCCTCCGGCCGCTCCTTGAGCGTCAAATACCCCTCCTGTATGAGCCACTCGTTCACGTTCACCCCGCCCCTCATCCCCTGGACGCCGTGATCGGATACGATCATCACCTCACACCCCTCCGGCAACACCTCTAGAAGCTCGCCTATCTTCCGATCGAGGTAAGCCGTATACTCCCTGATGGCGTCCCGGTAGGGGCTGTTAGGGTCGTGCTTGTGATGGGTCGGGTCGTGATAGGCCCAGAACCCGTGGTATATCCTGTCCAGCCCCATCTCGACCATGACGAACAGATCCCATCCCTTCCCCGCCGCCAGCCTCTTGGCCACCTCGAACCTCACCTCGGTCATCCTGTAGATATCCCTGAGCAGCCTATCCTTCTGATCCGTCCGGAAATCGGGCACGTCCAATATGTATTCGCCGACCCAGCTCCTGATCTCCTCCTTAAGCGATTTGGGGTAGGTGTAGTCGGCCTCCGTATCGGGAGCCAAGAAGCCCGAAACCAGCCATCCCCTGATCGGCTTGGGGGGATAGGTCAGCGGGACGCCCAGGACCACCGATCTCATCCCCTTGATCCCCGCCCTGTCCCAGACGGTCGGGTATCTGATCATCGTCGAGTTGGCGATGAAGAGCGAGTCGTAGGAGTAGTCCTTCCTGTTCCTGAACCCGTATATCCCCAGCTCGCCCGGATCCCTGCCGGTCATCATGCAGATCCAGGCCGGAACGGTTATGGGGGGGATGATCGATCGGAGCCTGCCGTATGTGGATTCCTCCATCAGCCGTTTTATGTTGGGCAGATCGTCGATCAGCTCCTCGAATATCAGCTTCGGGTCGGCGCAGTCCAAGCCTATAACCGCCAGCTTCCTCATCTCATCGCCTCCATCAGGATCTGGGCCACCTCGGGCCTCGTCAGCTCGGGCGGCGGGTAAACCCCTTTCCTCAACATCTCCCTCAGCTTCGTCCCGCTCAGGGTTATGTGATCCTCCTCAGGATGGGGACAGGTCTTCCTGGTCGCCATACCCCCGCACCTCCGGCAGTAGAAGGCGTGTTCGAACTTCAGGGGAACTATGCCTATCTCATCCGGGTCGAACCGGTCGAAGATCCGTTGGGCGTCATACGGGCCGTAGTAGCTCCCGACCCCGGCGTGATCCCTCCCGATGATGATGTGGGTGCAGCCGTAGTTTTTACGGCAGATTGCGTGGAAGATCGCCTCCCTCGGCCCGGCATATCTCATGTGCGTCGGGAAGACCCCCATGACAACCCTCTCCTTCGGGTAATACCGCTCCAGCAGCACCTCGTAACACCTCATCCTCACCTCGGCCGGGATGTCATCCGACTTCGTCTCGCCCACGAGCGGGTTCAAAAACAGCCCATCGACGATCTCCAACGCCACCTTCTGCAGATACTCGTGCGCCCGGTGGATCGGGTTGCGCGTCTGGAAGGCGACGACCGTCCTCCACCCCCTCTCGGAGAATATCCTCCTCGTATCGGCGGGATCGAGCCTGTATCTCTTGAACTTCTCGTGCCTCATCCTCCTCAACATCCATATCGGCCCCCCCACGAGCAGCTCCGGCTCGGAATACAGCCTGGCCACGCCCGGGTGCGCCCCGTCGGTCGCGCCGTAGACCTTCGAGGCCTCCCTCCTCTTGTCCCTCCTGAAGACATCCCTCACCTCGATAACCCCGTAGACCTCTCCGGAGAGGTCCGTCACGGCCGCCCAGGAGCCCACCTTCAACGATTTGGCTGTCTCCTCATCGATGGGCAGAACGATCGGCATCGACCAGACCGTCCCGTCCGCCAGCCTCATCTCCTCCACGACCCTCTCGTAATCCTCGCGGCACATGAACCCCTTAAGCGGGCTGAAGAGGCCGGTGGCGATGTTCTCCATCTCTTGGATGAATGTTTGCGGGACCGGTATTTGGGGCATCTCCCCCGCCTTCCCGAGCCATTCCTCCCTCTCCTCCCGAGGGGGGAACCTGTTTATCAGAACTCCTCCGTGGGGCGATATCATCCCGACACCTCCTCGGGCTTGGGGGGCACAAGTCCCCTTTGCTCCAGATAGCTCATGATCCTCTCCACACACTCCTCGATCGAAAGCTTATCCGTCTCCACGACTATCTCCGGGTTTTCCGGCTCCTCATAGGGATCGTCTATGCCGGTGAAGTTTTTGATCTGGCCGGCCAGGGCTTTCTTGTAAAGCCCCTTCGGATCGCGCTTTATAGCCACCTCGACGGGGCATTTGACGTAGACCTCGATGAAGTTGTGGCATTTCTCCCTGGCCAGGCGGCGCGCCTCCCTGTAAGGGGAGACGAAGGCGCAGAGGGTTGCGACGCCGTTTTTGCTCAAAAGGGAGGCGACGAAGGCGACCCTCCTTATGTTCTCGTCCCTGTCCTCCTTCGAAAAGCCCAGATCCCTGGTCAAATCCTGCCTGACGATGTCCCCGTCCAGCCTCTGGACGAACCTCAGCCCCCGCCTCCTAAGCTCCCTCTCGACGGCCATCGAAAGGGTGGTCTTTCCCGAGGCGGGTATGCCGGTGAACCAGAGCGTGAAACCCTCCCTCCTGTCCTCGGATCGCATCTTCGACCTCCGGTTGGAATACAATTGGAACCCAAGTGTATTATATCAGATCGGCTCCCCTACGTCAACTCGAACCCCGGGCTTAACGGGGTGGGCGGGGAGGGATCGGCAGCTCTCGGCATTTGAATTTGACTTTCCCCTCGGCTCGGTGTATATTTTAGTGGCATCGAATTTTGAATGGTGCTATTGAAATGGCGATCGAAGGCGTTCGGAGCGGCGGAGGCATCATAGGGCAAATCGATCCGAGGGTTAGGTTGATCGTCGCCTTTGTATACTCCGTCATGGTCGCCCTGGAAAGCGGGCCGTTACCCCTTGCCTATGCCTCAGCGTTGCCGCTGTGCGCCGTTTCGGCGGCCCGGCTGAGCCCCGGAGCGCTTCTCAGAAGGCTCGCCCCGGCCAACCTGTTCATACTCCTGCTGTGGCTGATCCTCCCCTTCTCCTACCCCGACAGGTCGGTCGGGCTGCATCACGCGCTTTTGATAACCGTCCGATCGAACTTGATACTTCTGACGACCATAGGGCTGCTTTCGATCTCACCGGTCTTCCAGCTCGCCCGCGCCCTCAGGAAGCTGAGGTTTCCGAGGAAGCTGACCCAGCTCTTCCTCCTCTCCTGCAGGTATATCCCGGTGATCCACGACGAGTATATCAGGCTGAGGAACGCGATGAGGGTCAGGGGCTTCAAGCCGGGGACTAACCTCCACACCTACAGGTCATATGCCTATCTGGTCGGCATGCTGCTGCTCAGAAGCTATGAGAGGTCGGAGAGGATATACCGGGCGATGCTGATGAGGGGGTTCGATGGGGAGCTGAGGACGCTTCGAACGCTCGATTTCAGCGGTTTTGACGCCCTGGCCTCCGCCTTGTTGGGGGCTTATCTCATCGGGATGGGGGTTTTGAAGTGGGTTTGAGGCCGGTCGTCGAGCTTGAGGGGATAACCTTCTCATATCCGTCCAGGGGGAAGGTGTTGGACGGGCTGAGCCTGAGGATCATGCCCGGTGAGAAGGTCGGGATAACCGGGCCGAACGGCAGCGGCAAGACCACCCTGCTCCTCATAACGGTGGGCCTGCTCAAACCCGACTCAGGGACGGTCAAGCTTTTCGGCAGGGAGATGAGGGATGAGCGGGATTTCAGGGAGGCGAGGCTGAGGATAGGCTTCCTCTTCCAGGACTCGGACGACCAGCTTTTCTGCCCGACGGTCGAGGAGGACATTGCCTTCGGCCCCTTGAACCAGGGGAGATCGGAGGAGGAGGTGAGGGAGATCGTCAGGGAGGTGATGAGGGTTTTGGGCCTGGAGGGGTTCGAGGGGAGGTTCTCGCACAAGCTCTCCTACGGCGAGAAGAGGCTGGTGGCATTGGGGACGGCCCTGGCGATGCGGCCCGAGCTTTTCCTGCTGGACGAGCCGACGACCGGCCTGGACCCCGATACCTACGAGAGGGTGACGAAGATATTGGACTCAATCGATAAAGCCTGTTGTATCGTGTCACACGACATCGGGTTTCTCGAACGGGTGGCGCATAGGATCTACAGGCTTGAGGGCGGAAGGCTCCGCCCGATGTTCATCTGATTCCGAGGGAGGTGCCCCATGAGGGTAGGGATCGCCGTCATATGCCTTTCGGCCATGGCCGGGCTCGCATGCGCCCATTTCGGGATGATCATCCCCTCCGACGATATCGTGACGCCGGAGGAGGGGCGGGTTTTGAAGCTCAGGGTCATGTTCGCCCATCCGTTTGAAGGGCATCTGATGGAGATGGAGAGGCCGGCGGAGTTCGGGGTGCTCTTCCGGGGAAGGCAGAGGACCTCGCTGCTCGACCTGCTCAGGCCCGTCAAGCTCAGGGGATACGCCGACGACAAGCCCCATCAGGCGTGGGAGGCCGAATACAGGCTGAGGCGGCCCGGCGATTACGTCTTCTACCTCGTCCCCAAGCCGTATTGGGAGCCGGCGGAGGATAAGTTCATCGTCCACTACACCAAGGTGGTGGTCAACGGCTTCGGGATGGAGTCGGGCTGGGACGCGGAGGTGGGGCTGAAGACGGAGATAATCCCCCTGACCCGTCCCTATGGTCTTTACGTGGGGAACGTCTTCAGGGGGCTGGTCAAGGTGAACGGGAAGCCGGCGCCGTTCACGGAGGTGGAGGTCGAGTATTACAACGAGGACGGCAGTGTGAAGGCGCCCGCGCCGCCGTTCGTGACCCAGGTGATAAAGTGCGACGCGAACGGGGTCTTCTCCTATTCCATCCCCAGGGCCGGCTGGTGGGGTTTCGCGGCGTTGAACGAGGAGGCGGAGAAGCTGGTCAAGGACGGCGAGGAGAAGCCGGTGGAGATCGGGGCGGTCATCTGGGTTAAAGCTTACGAGATGAGGTGAGCGATGCATATCTCCGAGGGAGTCCTTTCGGCTCCGGTGCTGGGGGCGGGTGCCGCCGCGACCGCCGCCCTCGGTATCCCCTCCCCGCTCAGCCTCCGCACGC
>QNBQ01000165.1 GCA_003645735.1 Candidatus Poribacteria bacterium | reverse complement strand
TAGCCGCGGCAGCGGCGCCGGGGGCGATCGGCAAGGCCGTAGCCTCCGAGAAGACGAGCAAGGTGGTCTACGTCCACGACCCCTCCTTCTCATCGGAGATGAAGCTCAACCCCGAGCCGATGAGGTCGGCGATCGAGGCGTTGATAAAGGAGCTTACGGGCAAAAGCTCCACCTCAGAGGCGTGGATGGCGATACTCAAGGGATACGAGAAGGGGCAGGTCGTGGGGATCAAGGTCAACTGCATAAACAGGAGATGCCCCTCCCACCCGGAGGTCGTTTACGCGCTGGTGGAGTCCATGCTGGACGCCGGCGTGGCGGAGGAGGACATCATCATCTGGGACAGGAGGAGCGACGAGCTTGAGAGGAAGGGCGGCTACAGGCTGAACAGGGAGGGAAAAGGGGTCAGGTGTTTCGGGACGGACGAGCCCGGGTGGGGATACGAGGAGAAACCCGTCCTCATAGAGGATCAGCGGGTGCGGCTCAGCAGGATACTCACCCGGTGCGATCACCTCATAAACGTCCCCGTCCTGAAGGATCACGGGAGGGCGGGGGTCACGCTGAGCCTGAAGAACCACCTCGGCTCGGTCGATCAGCCGAAGCTGCTCCACGGGAACAACTGCGATCCTTACCTGGCCAAGCTGAACGCCCTGCCCGAGATCAGGGGCAAAACGAGATTGATACTGCTCGACGCCGTCCTGGGGATATGTAAAGGGGGGCCGGGAGGCCCGCCTCAGTTCGCGCCCAACATCCTGGCCGCCAGCACCGATACGGTCGCCATAGACCGGTTCGGCCTCGACCTGATAAACGAGGAGAGGAGGAAGAGGGATCTGGACGAGGCGACCGGCCTGGCGAAACATCTGAGGACGGCCGCCTCGCTCGGCCTCGGGGTTTACGAGAGGGAGAGGATCAGGCTGGTGAAGATCTGAGCGCGGGGGTGTCTCAATGGGCAAGGGCGACGTTTACCCTCCCGAGTGGAGGGAATACACCGACCCGATCTCGGGCGTCAAAGTGAAGCAGCTGACGAACTACAAGGGCCACAGCCATCACCTCTACTTCACCAACCCCGGGTGGTTCGACGAGGGGAGGAAGCTGCTCTTCGGATCCGACAGGGAGAACAGGACGAACCTCTTCGCTCTAGATCTGGAGACGGGCGAGATAACACAGCTGACCGATTTGGAGCCGGTCGATCCGCCGCACGAGACCCAGTTCCTGACCGTCTCGGTCAACCCGAAGAGGGATGAAGCTTATTTCTGGTATGGACGGGAGCTCGTGGCGCTCGACCTCCGGACGCTGGAGATGAAGACGCTTTGGGAGATCCCGGAGGGTTTCAGGAGGTCAATGCTCAACTGCACGGCGGACGGGAGGTTCGTCTGCGCCGGGATATTCGAGGATCTGTCGGGCCGGTTCAGGATAGATTACCTCAGGGGATACATCGGTTTCAGGGAGACGTGGGAAGCGAGGCCGCTGAGCAGGATAGTTAAGGTGGCGACCGACGGGAGCGGGGCGGAGGTCGTCTGGGAGGAGAGGTATTGGATCGGTCACGTCAACACCTCCCTCACGAAGCCCAACCTCCTGACCTTCTGCCACGAGGGGCCCTGGGATCTTGTGGACAACCGGATATGGGGCCTGGATCTGGAGACCGGGGAGGTCTGGAGGATAAGGCCGAGGGAGGGGAGGGAGCGGGTGGGACATGAGTATTGGCTTTCGGATGGGGTTCACATAGGATACCACGGAACCCTCCCCGACGGGCGGAGCATCCTGGGGATGATACGATACGACAACGCGGAGAGGGTCGAGTTCTCCTTTCCCTATGTGACCGGCCACACCCACTCCAACGATTTCTCGCTCATCGTCGGGGACGGCGGAGGGGTCATAAGGCTGTGGAAACGGGATGGGAATGAGCTTCTGGGGCCTAGGGTTCTGTGCGAACATCGGAGCAGCTCGCATATCCAACAGCTGCACCCCCACCCGAGGTTCAGCCCCGACGGGAGATACGTCGTCTTCACGAGCGACATGACCGGCTACGGAAACGTCTACATGGCCGAGGTGCCCGAGGATTTCGACTCCCTTCCGCCGGCGGGGAATTGAGGCTTGAAATCCGGGCCGGTGAATGGCAAAATAAGGGGGCCGAAAAACGGTGTCGGAGGTCGAAGATGGAGAAGGTGAGGATCGGGTTCATCGGCGTCGGAGGAATAGCCGGCGCGCACTTGAACATCCTCTCGAAGATGGAGGATGTGGAGATAAAGGCGATCTGCGACATCAACCCTCAGACGCTCAAGCGCCGGGCGGAGGAGTTCGGCGTCCAGGCCTGCTACGAGGATTACAGGGAGATGCTCGATAAGGAGGAGCTGGACGCCGTCTACATCTGCGTCCCACCCTTCGCCCACGCCGATATGGAGGAGAGGGCGGCCGAGAAGGGGCTGCATATGTTCATAGAAAAACCGGTGGAGCTGAGGATGGAGAACGCTATAAGGAAGCATGAGGCTATAAAGAAGGCGGGCGTGATCGCGTCGGTCGGCTACTGCGCGAGGTATCTGGACATATCGGACAAAGTTAGGGAGCTGTTGAAGGACAGGACGGTCGAGCTGGTCCTGGGATATTTTATGGGCGGGGCGCCGGGGACGCCATGGTGGAGGCAGAGGGACAAATCGGGCGGGCAGCTCGTCGAACAGACGACCCATATGGTCGATATCGCCAGGTTTTTCGTCGGCGATGTGGAGGCCGTGAACGGCGCGTTCGTCGCGCTGACGAAGCCATCGCCCGACTGGACGATCGATAACGCCAGCGTCGTCACGCTTTACTTCGAAAGCGGGGCCATAGGCGCCATAACCTCGGCCTGCATGCTGGGGCAGGGGTTCAAGACGGGGCTGGATCTGTTCGCGAGGGATTTCATCGTGGAGTTCACCTACGGCGGGATAAGGATCAGGGAGCCGGGCTCCCCTCCACAGGAGATCAAGGCCGGGGTGAACATGTATTACGAGGAGAACAGGGCATTCATCGACGCGGTGAAGACGGGCGATAGATCGCTCATCCGTTCCCCCTATGAGGACGCCGTGAAGACCCTCGAGGTGACGTTGGCGGCGGACATCTCCGCCAGGGAGAGGAGGGTCGTCGAGCTGAAGTTCAAGGGGTGAGCTTTGATTTCCGCCGAAGCTCTGTGTTATAATTCAATTTCGAAGGCGGGGCCGAGATACGGCTCATCGAATCCGTTCGAGGAGGAGGGCGACCTCGGCGGAGATGACCCCGACAACCGCTCCGGCCAGCACGTCGGAGGGGAAGTGATTGCCGACGTAGACCTGGGAGATGCCGGACAGCAGGGCGTAGGCGAACAGGTAGGGCTTATATTTCGGGAATCTATGGCTTAAAAAAGCGGCGAAAGCGAAGGAAGAGGCGGTGTGGCCCGAGGGGAACGAGGGGGTGATCCTGGTGTTGATCAGCCTGGGCTTGTATGATAAGAGTTCGGGATCAGGCCTCGGCCTTCCTATAGCGTATTTGAGGGGGAGGCAGATGGCCTGTGAGATGATCAGCGCCGAGGCCACCCCCTCATCCCTATCCGAAAGCCTCAGCGCCGCATACCCTCCCTCCAGGAAGGGGGTTGAGAGCGAGAGGGTCTCCATGAGGTAGTCCGCCGGGGCAAACCCGGTTTTGGATTGGATCGCCAGCAGCAGCGAGCGGTCGAGGTCGATGGGGTAACAGCAGGGGGCTAGGATGATCAAAACTACGATGATCGCCGGAATGGAGTGATAGCGATGTTTAAGATCGATTATCATATCCACACCCGCCTTTCGCCCTGCGCGGCAGATAACATGACGGTCGAGGCCATCTTAGAGCGTGAAACCGCCAGGGGGATGGAGAGGATCGCCCTGACGGATCACTGCTACAGCTACGAATATAGCATCAGAAACGCCTCAAGGACAAGGATCAACCTCAGAGGACTCATATCGAAGCTGAGGAAAGAGGGCAAGATAAGCAAATCGATGAAGATCTACTTCGGGGTCGAGGCGGAGATACTGGACTACAGACACGTCTCCATCACCCCGGAGATAGCGGGGGAGTTCGATTTCGTGCTGGTGGCCCCCAACCACTACAACATCCTCCAGCCGTCGATCTTCTCGCTCAGAACCCCCTCGACGCTCGCCATAAACGAGCTTTACAACTTCCAGGCCGCCGTCAAACACCCGGCCACCGATGCCATCGCCCACCCCTTCCTCCTGCCGCCCGACCTGTTCGGGCTGAGCATCGACGAGATGGCCGAGTTCTCCAGGAAGATGATGAGCAAGGTCGACTGGAAGGAGCTGGCCGAAACCTTGGAGCTGGCCGCCCAAAGGGGCATAGGGATCGAGCTGAGCCCCAGGTTCATCAAATACAAACAGACCCACCTCCTGGACTTCTACTCCCTGTGCGTCGAGAAGGGGGTCAAGTTCTTCATCGGAAGCGACGCCCACTCCCTCGACGAGCTGGATCACCTCGATATGCTCGAGGGCGTCATAGGACAGCTCGGCATCACCGAGGAGATGCTGTGGCACCCCCAGGAGTGGGAGTGGTGAGGAGGTAGCCTTTAAGGAGCGATTCCAGCTCCGAGTATGATCTGATCTGTTGCGCCTTCACCCTGAGCTGTTTGGCGTTGGGCAGCCCCTTGACGAACCATCCGGCGTGCTTCCTGATCTCCAAGGCCGCCCTCTCCTCGCCCTTGAACTTGATCATCAGCCTCATAAGCTCCAGCAGCGTCTCAAACCTCTCCTCGACGGTCGGCTCAGGGGGCAGTTCTCCGCTTTCCAGATACCTCAACGTCCTGGAGAAGATCCACGGGTTGCCCAGGGCGCCCCTTGCGATCATCACCGCGTCGCACCCCGTCTCCCTCATCATCCTGACGGCGTCCTCGGGCGAGAAAACATCGCCGTTGCCTATGACCGGTATCGAGACCGATTCTTTGAGGCGGGCGATCATGCTCCAGTCGGCCCTGCCGGAGAAGCCCTGTGCCCTGGTGCGCGGGTGAAGCGTTATGGCCGATGCGCCGCTCCCCTCGGCTATCCTGCCTATGAGGAGGTAGTTTATCGAGCTCGAGTCCCACCCGGCCCTTATCTTGACGGTCACCGGCTTGTCCACAGCCCTCACGACCGCCTTGATTATCGCTTCCACTCTCTCGGGGTATCTGAGCAGCCCCGCGCCGGCCGGGGTCGGTTCGGCCACGACCTTCCTGGCCGGGCAGCCCAGGTTTATATC
>QNBQ01000164.1 GCA_003645735.1 Candidatus Poribacteria bacterium | reverse complement strand
TCCTCGAACACAGGTTCACCCCCGAGATGAGGGCGAGGTTCACGTTCGAGAACACCTCAGAGGGCCGGAGAAGCGCCTTCTTCCTCTACTCCTGGGAGTTCAAGCCGGAAAGCAACCTCTTCCTGGTCTACACCTACAATCGGGGCGAGGAGGGGGAAACCGAACAGATAGGCTACTTCAAGATCGCCTACAGGATGAGGTGGCAGCCCTGAGGACGTAGGTTCCCCCCGGCGACGTCTCGAACTCGATCAGATATCCCTCCCTCGCCTCCACCGGCTTGAGCGTCGAGGGGCTGCACCTCATCTCCACCTCCTCGGCCGGGTGAACTTTAAAAAACGGATTGGGGTTTTCGCCTTCGACCGGCTTAGCCTCAGCCCCTTCGACCTCGACGGGGATCGGCGTCCTCACCCTGCAGACCCCTCCCAGGCTCGACCGTATCACGGCCTCCTTGAGCTCCCCCTCCTCCCATTCGATGTCCACCTCGAACCCTCCCCTCGCCCTCAGCCCTTTGACGCGCCCGCTTCTCCAGGCTTTGGGCAGGGCGGGCAGCAGATGGATCTCCCCGGCGTGGCTTTGGAGCAACATCTCGGCTATCCCCGCGCATCCGCCGAAGTTGCCGTCTATCTGGAAGGGCGGATGGTTGTCGAACATATTGGGCAGCGTGGATCTTCTGAGCAGCTCCAACAGGTGCTCATACGCCCGCTCGCCGTCCTCAAGACGCGCGAAGAAGTTGACGATCCACGCCCTGCTCCACCCGGTGTGGCCGCTGCCGTGTTCGAGCCTGTATTGCAGCGATCTGAGAGCCGCGGCGGCCAAGGCCGGGGTGTGGCGCGGGGTTATCATTTTGCCCGGATGCAGGCCGAAGAGGTGCGATATGTGTCTGTGGCCCGGCTCCGGCTCCTCGAACTCCTCAGGCCACTCCATCAGCCTCCCATCGCTCCCGATCCTCATCGGCGCCAGCTTCCTCAAGGTCTCCCTCAGCCTCTCCCTGAACTCCTCATCCACCCCCAGGATCTCGGCGGCGTCGATGCAGTTGGTGAACAGGTCGTGGATGATCTGATGCGACATCGTCGGACCCATCGTCAGGCTGGCGATTTCGCCGTCGGGCGTCCTGAACCGGTTTTCGGGCGAGTTGGACGGCCCGGCCACAAGCCTCCCGGTTTTGGGATCCTCGACCAGGTAATCGAGGAAGAACTCGGCGGCCTCCTTCATGATCGGGTAGGCCTTCCTCCTCAGGAACTCCTCATCGCCCGTGAAGAGGTAATGCTCCCACAGGTGTTGACAGAGCCACGCAGCCCCCATCGGCCACATCCCGTAGACCGCCTTGCCTATAGGGGCGGTGAAATACCAGGCGTCGGTCGTGTGGTGCGCCACGAACCCGCCGCAGTTGTAGAGCTTCTTGGCCGTGATCCTCCCCCTCGGGCGCAGCGCCTCTATCAGTTCGAAGAGCGGCTCGTGACACTCGGACAGGTTACAGACCTCCGCCGGCCAGTAGTTCATCTGGAGGTTGATGTTCAGGTGGTAATCGGCGTTCCAGGGCGGGGAAAACCCATCGGCCCATATCCCCTGAAGGTTCGCCGGCATGCATCCGGGCCGCGAGCTGCTTATGAGCAGGTATCTGCCGAACTGGAAGTAAAGCGTTATAAGCCCGGGATCCTCTTCCCCCTCCTGAACCCGCTTCAGCCTCTCATCGGTCGGCAGCTCGTCCGCCTCGGTTTCGCCCAAATCGAGCTCGACCCGTTTGAAAAGCCGCTGGTAATCCTCGACGTGCCTCCGCTTCAGCTCATCGTAGCCCTTAGAGGATGCGACTGACATCCACCACTCGCAGAGATCGTGGGGATCCTTCCCCCGATAATCCGTCCCGGCGACGATCAACAGCGTAGCGGCGTTCCCGCCTTCGAGCCTGAGCCCTCCCTCGACGGCCTTCAACTCCCCGCCCTCCGGGATCAGCTTCAGCTGCGCCTCAAACCTCACGCCGTTTCCGCCGTTGACGTGCCCCTTCAGGATGACCCTGTCCGGCTCGACGATCTCGACCGACGCGTCCCTCTCCCTTATCAGCCGCGCCTCGAACGTCAGGGCGCCGGGCTTGCCGGCTTCGAGCCTGACAACTATCGCCTGATCCGGATAGCTCGCGAAGATCTCGCGCTTGAAGGGGACATCCCCCGCCTTGAAGGTCACCCTCGCGATCGCCTCCTCCAGATCCAGCTCCCGCTCGTAATCGGAGATATCCCCCTCCATCTCGAAGGTCAGCCTTAGGTCGCCCAACATCTGGTAGGTGTGGACCCCTCTTTCGAGCCTGAGGCCCATGATCCTCTCCTCGACCAGTTTCTCCGCCTCGGCGTACTTGCCCTGGAAGAGCAGCTCCCTCGCTTTTGGAAGGTATTTGGCCGCGTCCGGCTTCTCCCTCTCTATCGGCTTGCCGCTCCAAACCGTATCTTCGTTCAGCTGAATCCTCTCCTCCCTCGTCTTACCGAAGATCATCGCCCCGAGCCGCCCGTTTCCTATGGGCAGGGCCTCCTCCCAGATCTCAGCCGGCCTTCTATACCAAAGCCTGAGCTTACGGCTCATGTTTCACCTCCGGTTTTCGGCCCAAACGGGGCCAGCCTCAAAGCGGGGTAATGTGAGTTGTAAAGCGAATGATCCCCGGTCTCGCCCACGACCCTCCACATCTGCGCCATGAGGCAGCGGAGCTGATCCCCGTATTTCGGGTCGAGGGCGAGGTTCTTCATCCTGAACCTGACCCCCATGGAGGCCAGTTTGTCGAAGTTCGGCGTCAGACATGGGACATCCGGCTCCAAAACCCTCCCCTGCATCTGAACAGTATGTTCGGCCTGCGGCGCATTGGGCTACCCTCTCATCGAGGTGTGCTTATCCTAGTTTATCCTATTAAGCGGCTCAAGGTCAAAGAGGCCTTTCATTCCCCCGCCTTGTAAGGGCTTTTCAAGGATGGCAAAAGCGGTGGCGATCGGCTGTGGATAACGCCCAGCTATCGGTCGAAAACTCGGCCAAGGCCGTGCTCGCTTTGGTGGGTTTCGCCGGCAAAACCTACAATTGGGGGATTTGCTACGTGAGGCCTTGGATCGTGAGGAGTTCGGCGAGGGGATCAGAGAAAAGGCAGAGCTCCTCGCTCAACACGCTGACGAGCCTGGGTTCGAGGTGCACGTCAGGACGGATTACGGAGATGAGACCGAGGGGAGGACGCCCGTGAGGCGGTCGGGTTGAAAAGGAGCTTTGGGAGAGGGTGGAGGCGGCCTTCTTCTTCCGGGAGGGGGATAGGGTGCCGATCTGGGATTACATCGACAACGCCGACGTGGTCGATCACTTCAAACGGCCCGGCGACAGCTACGACGAGGCTATGGTCAGGGTTTACCACGGGCTGGGGATAGATCTGTGCCGCGGTTACGGCAGGTCGTTTTCGGAGGAGGACGAGGGGAAGGTCGTCGAGAGCAGGGATGTCTCCTGGAGGATCTCCGGCAGGACGGCCTGGGTGACGCGGTATCCGATAGAGCTTTGAAGGCTCAGCCCTCCCTTATCTCCTCCAGAACCTCCCTCACCCTCCTGCAGATCTCCACGCCCTTCTCGCCCCGAAGCTTTATCGACATCCTAACGGGCGGTGTGATCGATATCGATCGATCCCTTTGAACCAGCTCGACCAGCTTCATGGGATCGACCTTCGCCTTGCCCTCGACGAAGACGATCCTGACCGTTTCGCCGTCGGATGAGATCGACTCCACCCCCAGCTTTTGGGCGAAGAGCTTCAGCGATGCGATCTCCAAAAGCGCCCTGACCCGTTCCGGAACCTCCCCGAACCTGTCCCTCAGCTCCTCCTCGATGTCCCTCAGCCACTCCTCGTCCTTCGCCGAGGCGATCTTCTTGTAGATCATCACCTTCTGGGCGGGGTCGGGGATGTAATCGTCGGGGATGTAGGCATCGATGGGCAGGCTGATCCGCGTCTCGATCTCCTCCTCGACCTTCTCGCCCTTAAGCTCCCTGACGGCCTCCTCCAGTAGCTTGCAGTAAAGCTCGTATCCCACGGCGTTTATGTGGCCGTGCTGTTCAGGCCCCAATATGTTGCCCGCGCCGCGTATCTCCAGATCCCTCAACGCCAGCTTAAAACCCGACCCCAGCTCCGTCAGCTCCTCTATGACCTTCAGCCTCTTCTGAGCGCCCTCGGTTATCGCCCGATCCTTCGGGTAAAACAAGTAGCCGTATGCCTTTTCGCCCGCCCTTCCGACCCTTCCCCTCAGCTGATAAAGCTGCGCCAGCCCCAGGGTGTCCGCCCTGTCGATTATGATCGTGTTGACGTTCGGGATGTCTATCCCCGACTCGATTATCGTCGTGCAGACCAAAACGTCGTATTTCCGGTTTATGAAATCGAGCATGACCCTCTCCAGCAGCCTCTCCGACATCTGCCCGTGCGCCACGGCTATCCTCGCCTCGGGGACGAGCCGCTGGAGGCTGGCGGCGACCGAGGCGATCGTCTCGACCCGGTTGTGCACGTAGAAGACCTGCCCACCCCTCTCAAGCTCCCTCAATATCGCCTCCCTCACCACCTGGGGGTCATACTCCATGACGTATGTCTCTATCGGCTGCCGGTTTTCGGGAGGGGTCTCTATGACGCTCATATCCAGTATGCCGGATATCGCCATGTAGAGCGTCCTGGGGATGGGGGTGGCGGTCATCGTCAGCACGTCCACCTCTTTCCTGAGCTGTTTCAGCTTCTCCTTGTGTCTGACGCCGAACCTGTGCTCCTCGTCGATTATCACCAGGCCCAGATCCTTGAACTTGACGTTGTCCTGGAGCAGCATATGGGTGCCGATGACGATGTCGACGGTTCCCTTGGCCAGCCCTTCGAGGATCTCCTTCCTCTTCTTGGGCGTCTGGAATCTGCTGAGCATCTCGATGTTGACGGGGAAATCGGCGAACCGCTCCGTGAAGGTCATGTAATGCTGTTGAGCCAGGACGGTCGTCGGAACCAGCACCGCCACCTGTTTGCCGTCCATCACCGCCTTGAAGGCCGCCCTCATCGCCACCTCGGTCTTGCCGTAGCCGACATCGCCGCAGATCAGCCTGTCCATAGGCTTGGGCTTCTCCATGTCCCGTTTGACCTCCTCGATCGCCCTGAGCTGGTCGGGCGTCTCCTCATAGGGGAACAACGCCTCAAACTCCTTCTGCCAGGGGGTGTCCTCCGAGAAGGCGTGTCCCTTGATCACCTGCCGCGCGGCGTAAAGCTCCAG
>QNBQ01000163.1 GCA_003645735.1 Candidatus Poribacteria bacterium | reverse complement strand
GTAGATGATGACCGGCTCGCCCTTGGAGACGAGCTGATCCATGAGGCTGTCGGCCAGTTTGAACGGCTCCTCCTCTATCCTCGACCCGTCCGGAAGCTTGAACCTTATAAGATCGAACCTCATTGATCTCCTGTCAAGCAGGCTGACGCCCACCATGTCGACCTCGGAGACAGCCGACACGTGTTCCAATATGGCATCGACCACCCTCCCTATCGACAGCTCCGAGACGATCGCTTTGTCTATATCGCGCAGTATGCTCAGCCTGGCCAATCTCTCGGCGCTCTTCCTCAGGAGGGCGGAGTGGGAAATTATGAGCGATATGAGATCCAGCAGGGGAGGCAGGGTGCGATCCAGCTCGTCGGGGAAGGCGTCATACCTGGGCGATGCCAGGATCAGAGCGCCCACAACCTCCTCCTTCGTCCTCAAGGGGTGGTAGATCAGCGATTGAATCCCGTGCCTCTTGAGCAGATCGCATATCCCCCCCTCATCGGACAGCCTCTCCCTGGTTATCCCGGGCTTGAAGGGAAAGCTTTCCCCTGTGAACCTGTAGTATCTGATGGCCGCCACCAGGTCATCCGGCATGTTCCTGTGGACCTGAAGCCTGAGCTGATCCTCCTCCACCAGGTATATCCCCCCCATCTCGGCGCCTGTCACCCTCATCAGGCTGTCAATCGCCGTCCGAAGCTTGCTCTCCAGCCCCTTCTCCTCTAACATCGACCCGATGACCCTCTGATACATCTCCAGCCTCGAGGCGTAATTCCTCTCCCTTTCGAGCAACTGGGAGCTTTTGATGGCTACGGCCGCCACCTCCATGAAGGCTTCCAGCTCCCTGAGCCTCCCCTCGGGGAAAGCCCCCGGCTTTCCGCTGTAAAGGCCCAACGCCCCTATGGGCGAGCCGTCCACAACGAGCGGGATTGCCGCCGCCGATCTATATCCCCTCTTGAGCGCCTCGTCACGCCACAGCCCCAGGGTCGTCTCCGCCTCCACGTCCTGAACCGAATAAGGCTTCCCGGAAAGAACCGCCCTGCCTATCGGCGTCTCCTCCAGATCGGCCAGCTCGCTTTCAAACCTAACGGCGGAGACATCTTCAAACCCCACCTGAGCAACGGGCCTCACCTTGCCGGTCCCCTCGTCTAAAAGCCCTATCCAGGCCGCATCAACGCCCGACATCTCAACGGTCATCCGACATATCTTCTCAAACAACCGCCCTCGATCCAAGGATATCCAACCCCCTTCCGCTCCTACAAATTTATCGGGTCGAGTCTATGGAAACATTAAGCGAATGTCAACAGTATTCGCCCCGAAATTTCCATCAGGATTTATACTTAGAAACCGAATCGAGCCACTCCAGGACGATATCCTGCGCCTCGGGGCCGAACCGGTTGTAGTCCTCGGGGGTTACGAGCTTCAAATTCCCCTCGGCTCCGTAAAGCGAATAGATCCTCCTCGCCCTCTCGACGCACAGCCTCACGTCCTCAACCGTAGCCTCCCTGTCCAAGGTGGGCGCGACGACCAAAACGGGCTTCGGAGCGAAGGCGGCGAGCAGCATGTGGTAATCGTAAGGTATCTCAGACTCCCGTCCGATGTAAAAGCCGAGCTTCGGGATCAACATGTAGAGGTGCGACCACCTCCTCACCCCGCCCGTCCCTTTTTCGGGCGTGTCGAGCCTCATAGGCGTGAAACCGCAGACCGACGCGAAGCCGGCGAACCTGTCGTCGAGGATCCCGACGTGCAGGCCGACCATCCCCCCGAGCGCGTATCCCAGCCCGAAGATCCTCCCCTCATCCACGTAGGGCAGCTCAGCCAAGACGTCCAACGCCGCCCGGACGTCCCTGACCATCTTGCCCATCAACGACCAGAGCGGATGCCTCTCGTAAAACCCCTCCGCCTCCTCTATCCTCCTGCCGAACCCTATCTGATCGAAGCAGAAGACGACGTACCCCCGGCGGGCGAGCCTCCTGAATACCTGCTCGCCCCGCCTGTATCCGGCCACATATCCGTTCGAGAAGGAGAAGGGATGCAGCCACAGAACGGCGGGCCTTTTCTCGCCCGACCCCTTCAGCCCGGCGGGGGTGTAGACGTCGGCTGCGATATAATCGCCGAAGACCAGGCCCTCCTTCTCGATCCCCTCCCCCGCTCCTCCCCTTCCCAGCATCGATGCGATATGGCCCGGCTCGATCCCGTATCCCTCAGCGCCTGCCCTGACCCTCGGCGGCTCCTCGCCCAACATCCTTCTAACCTCCTCCCTCACCGCCTCCTTACGACGCTCCCACTCCTCGATCGAGCTGATATCCTCGAGGTCGCCGAGCGGATCCCCACGGCCCTCGACCTCCTCCCCCGAGACCAGCGTCACGTATCTCCGCCGCCACCCCTCGAAATCGCACGGATGGATCAGCCTCTCGGGGAAGTCGAACTCGCCCCTCCCGAAGTGCAGGTCGCACCAGTCCAGATACCTCTCGATGACCGTCGCCCACGTCTCGTGCGATCCGGGCCTCCACATGATCCGGATCTTATCCCCCGCCCCCAGGAACTCGTAGACCCTTTTAGCGGCCAGATAAACCTGCTGCATCGCCCAGCTGCTCTCGACGGGGTCGTTGAGCGCTATGCTCAGGAGGCAGGGCCTGGGGGCCGAAAGCGCTATGAGCTCGTGGTTGTCGACCGGGAGCTTATGCTCCCTGCCGGCGAAGAACCTGAGGCGCGGATGGAACCAGTCGGGGAAGACCCTGGTCAGAAGCTCTATCCCCTCGCCGAAGTGCGCCTCCGTGAAATAGCGGTAGGGCATCGCGCCGCCCGCCCCGGAGCTGCTGGAGATGACGACCGATATCCGCTCGTCGAGCGCGGAGGCGATGAGCGACTGCTTCCCGTTGCGTGAGTGGCCCGTCAGGGCGATCTTCCCCTTATCGACGAACGGCAGTGTCATCAAATAGTCGATACACCTCCCGGCGGCCCACGCCCTCCTGGTCAGCCTCGACCAGTCGTATTCGGGATAGGCCTCCAGAAAGGTGTCGGTGTCGTCCCTGGAGTCGGCCCCCGCGTAGACGCAGCCGATGTATCCCCTGCTCACCGCTATCCGCGCCCAGCCCCTGTGGTTGTGCTGGGTCATGAAGACGGGGAAAGGCCCCTCCCCCTCGGGTATCATCAGCTCCATCCAGAGCTTCGCCTTGTAGCTCGGGCCGAACTCCAGGAGGATCTCCTCGACCCGGGCACCCTCATCCCTGTAGCTCCTCAGAACCTTCGACCTGAGGTTTTCGGGGGGCGGCGGGACGGTCCCGATCACATACCTGTGGAAGAGAGCCTTTATCCGATCCCTCTTCCTCCTCCAATCCTCAGGCGACCCAACCCCCTCAAGCGGATCGGGCAGATCGGGGATCGAGGGGAGCGAATCGAAGTCCGGGGGAAGCTCCCCCGACTCCCGAAGCCACCTCTCCCAGGGCTCGCTTTTCGGGAGGATCCTCAGAAGCCTTTCAAGCTCCTCCTTTCTGTCCATGATGCACCTCCCCTACCTCACCCATCTGACCTTGACCTTGGCAGCCCCCACCCCTTCCATCTCCTCGACGTATCTCCTCATAACCGCCTCCGCCAGCTGGCGGGGGTCGACCTCGTAATCCTCAAGCCCGGCGGCCCTCACCGGCGCCCCCTTGGCCGTCACGTTCAGGCCGGTGTGCATGAGCGATGATACGGGCGAGCAGGTGGCGATCGAAACGGACAGCTTTCTATCGCCGTCGTATATGTCGTCCCCTCGACGGAGGAAGACGGGCCTCCCGAGCATCCGGTTCAGCTCCTCGACGATTATCGAGATGAACAGCCTCTGTCTGAGGATCGCCCTCTCGATGTCGGGGTCGAAGTGCTCGGCTATGATGTGCAGCATCAGCTCGCTTTTTATCGGCTTCCCCTCCAGGACGTCGGCCAGGTCGACCATCTCCTCGAACCCCACATCACACCTCCCGAGGAAGGAGACGATCGCGTCCCCGGCGATCCCGAACCTCTCGAGTATCCAATGGGATCTGAGCTGCTCGCCCGTGTAATCGATCCTCTCATCGACGAACATCCACCTCATCGCCCTCACCCCCAGAGCGTTTCGCCCAGCAAAGCGGTTAGGTTTCGTGGAACCAGGCGACGCTGAGCCAGGGGAGGGCGAGCGCCGGCGGGATGAAAAGGCTCATGAATGGGCGTCACAAACAACAAAACCGGGACGACCATCGCGCGTTTCCCCGATCGGGCTTCAGCGCCGACCGCCTTCGGGCGATACTATATCACCCATCAGGGTTTAGGTCAAGCCCTCCTGGGCAGCGGCCTCTGACGAACCCGATCCCGCTCGACAACCGTGAACATCCCAATTACTTCCAGCCCAGGTATCCTTAACAAGGCAAGTACATAATCGGCAGGCTCCTGTGGGGAAGAAGGTGTGAAGCGGAAGAAAATCACTCCCTCTGGAACGGGAGATTCAAGACGATAGATCAATTCCCCGTAATCCCGGTCAAATGTCAATAAAATCCGCTTCTCCTCAGCCGCTATGGACAAAACCTCTTTATCTTTCGCTCCTGAGAATCCCTCGGCTATGGCTTTCACATCGTAGCCAGCCTTCCGAAGTTGGAATACGCTTTTCAACGGGAAATTCTCATCCGCCAGAAATCTCATCGCTTTGAGCCGGTGGACAAGACGTATAGAGCTTCTTCACGCATGCACTCCGCTGCGAATGCGAACACAGCTCTGAGCGATTCCCTGGTTAGAGCGGGGTAGTTTTCCAAGATCTGCTCTTCGCTCCATCCCGCGGCGAGGAGGTTGAGTATGAACTCAACCGAGAGACGGGTGCCCTTCACCACAGGCTTGCCTGATAAGATTTCGGGATCCGAATGGATGTATTTCCGCCAGTCCACTTTTTCGGCCATTGAAACCACCTCCGAGTTCGGGGCCAATTATATCACGCCGATATCCGGATCGACAACGCCCTCCCTCAAAACCCTCATCGCCTCCTCCAGCCAGACGTCGCGGCCGGAGCGGATGTCCTCGATCGCGGGCGAGACGAACCTGTGGGGCGGTATGCCGTTGAGCGGCGAGGGGATCTTCCCGTGCAGGGGGAAGGTCATCGAACAGAAGAGGACGATCCCCTCGGCCAGCTCTATCCTCCTCTGCCAGCCGCAGGCCCCGCTCGTCGGCCTGCCGACCAGTATCGCCCCCGCCTCCCTCATCCCTGAAACGAAATGCTCGCACGCGCTGCAACACCCCTCGTTTATCAGAACGGCCACCCTCCCCT
>QNBQ01000162.1 GCA_003645735.1 Candidatus Poribacteria bacterium | reverse complement strand
TCAATGCCGAGATCTTTGAGCCTCTCATCGCTTTCCCTCAACATCCTGACGAACTGGGTCGATTCGCCCTCGAAATCCTTCCAGGCTCCGAAGCTGTTTTTAGCTCTCCTTATCCTTTCCCTTCTGAGGTATTCCCTGAGCGCCTCGGACACAAGATGGCTCAGTTTTCTTTTCGTCTTTTTCGCCTCCTCGTATAGCTCCTGGGGTATGGAGACAGTCACCTTAACCTTTGCCATACCGATTCTTCCTCCTTTTTTGGATTGCCATGGAAGTATAACTGATTTTCGAGGGCGGGGTCAATCGAGGAAGATCTGAAGTTCGGACTTAACAAGACAAACAAACCTGAATAACAACCTATTTTGCCTCTCAAACATCCACAACCAAAAATCTCATCCTTCAAACCCTCTCCAAAAAGATGGCATACTTTCCCGCTCCTCTAACATAGGGTGAGCCGAACGACGGGGGGAGATGTAGTGGGAAGTTGTGATAATCCGCGCTATATCGGCTTTCGAAGCGCTGTGACGTTTTCGTGACGTTTTTAGGCCAGTATTTATGCGGGTTTTTCTCAAAAACGTCACAAACGTCACACAAAACGTCACGCGGAAAAGCCAGTAATCATGCGGCTTTGAAAGGGCTGTGACGTTTGTGACGTTTTTTTCGGAAAAAAGAAAGGGGCGCCATGGGAGCAGAACCGGACTCTCTTTATATTCGTTACTGTAACTTAATTAAGTAACTATCACGAAAATAAAGGCGGGAGATTTTCGAAGACGCCAAAAAAAATTTTTTCCCTTTCAAACGTCACAAACGTCACAGATGCGGCGAGGCCAGTAATCATGCGGGCTACAGGCGTGACGTTTTTCTGAGAAAAACGTCACACAAACGTCACAGCTCCCCGTTGTATCCCTCAGAAACATAGATAAACACTGGGTTTCTCCCTTCTCTGGAAAACGTCACAGCTCATTATCGCCGTCCTTCAAAAAGGACCATATCTTACCATCTCTGGTGTGTCTGTGAGTGATGCGGTATCCAAGCCTCTCGATATTCGTCTTCAACCTCGCCAGGTGTCTTCCCATAGCCCTAGGGCTACTTATCCAGTGTCTCCGGCGGGGGGAATCAGGAGGGTTGATGATAGCGTCAAGTTCATTGTAAAGCTCCGATGAGGTGATCTCGCGGCCGAGGTTCGCTGGATTTTTCAACCACTTCGACAACGCTTCCCACACCGGATCATCCGCCAAGGTGAACTCCGTCTGCACTTCCTGCATCTCCTCCAACGATTCGATGAATTTCCGCGCCTCATCCTCGCCATACAAGGCCGCTGCGATGACCTCCCCTAGCCTTGCGAAATCAGCCATTCTGAAGCTGTAGCTTCGCGAGGGTAATCCTTCTCGCTCCTTGAGCTCCCTCACAACCCTGTTGAGCAGGACGATGTATGCGGTCAACAACTCCCGCCTTCTGGCCACGATCCTACTCACCAGCTCATCCTCCGGGATGAACTGCCTTCTCCTGGAAAGTTTAAAAATCAGAAGCCTATCTGCGACATCGTCGCGTCTGAACCTCGGCTCGATCGCGTTGACACACACCCAGGCGGTGATTGGGTATTGGGCCTCCTCGTTGGTAGTGTAGAGCTTGCGACGCTTCACCGTTCCCCCTGTAGCCGCTATGGCCAGAAGGTCCATGAACCACTTCGGAGAGCTTTCAAGGTTATCGAACACAGCGAACGGCTCATTTGTGAGAATTGCTTCAATATCCCGAACGTTTTCCCCTACCGTTGTGACGTTGAACCGCTCTCCGAAGAGGATCAATCCGACTTTGCGCGTCAGAGTTGTCTTACCAGCCCCCTTTGGACCTATAGCACAGTGAATCGGGCGGGTTCGCATCAGCGAATCGAAGGGGAGGCACAGAGTCCAAATAAACTGGAGACGGATGCAATTTTGGGTCACCCTGCTTGCTTCCCCTTCGCTTAAACCGCTAGTATCGGGTTCGAGATCACACACAGTGCTTAACCATAATTTTCGAGCCTCCTCTAAGCTCATCCCCTGTGGTTCGATTTCAAATGGCGAGAAAGTTTCAAAGCTTTCAAAGAGAACCTCTTCGCCGTTCGAGATAACAACGATTTCTTCGCCGTCAAGACGGTAGACTTTATCGTCTCCGTTGTGTATGTAAAGCACCCTTTTTTCTTTATCAAAATGTGTCCACTTGTGGACCTTCCTGACCTCCCCTTCTAAGGCTGCCTTTGTCTCGATATCGGCCATCATCCGCTTAAAGAGAGCGGTTTCAGGGGGACATTCTGTTATCGCTGTCACGAAATATCTGAACATACCGCTCTCTAGGTTGTAAACCCGCCTGCTCTCCTCATCAAAAAACCACAGCCTTGTGGGGTTGTTCTTATCGTCCTTAAGAAACTTCCCTCGATCCATTAGCTCCTTCAACGGGAGATATCTCATCAGCGTCTCAAGCGTATGGACGCGCCCATCCACTAAGGCACGCCTAGCCATGTGAGCTCGGAACTTGAAAACGACCGGCGACAACTGCTCCGCTTCTCGAATTTCGGCTATCATAGCCTCTCCTTCCGGCGATAGCCTTCCATCGCTTTGATTTTCGGGCTTCGCAGCGATAAGAGCGATGGCCACTCGCTTCTCCAATGGAAGGGCTTCATCGTCGATATCCAAAGCGACAGGGGATTCCCTTTTTCGTTTCACCTTGTCCTGCTTCGCCTTTTCCCTCCATCCGGGTTCCAGCAGGTCTCGCAGCGAGTGCCAGTCCTTGTCAGCGCAGGAATTGTGGAAACAGCGAAAATAGATAGCGCCTGAGGGAAATTGGATGATAAAGGCCTCTCCTCTATTGTGGTCGGGATTAAATGGGCATGTTGCTAGCTCATAAACCGTCGCGCCGTTCCAGGGCTTTACCTTTCTGATTTCTAACCCGTGTTCCTCTATCCATTTCGCTATGTCGAATTCCCCTGCTTGAATCTGAGCGGGGAGTGGTTCCTCATGAGGCAGCATATCAGCGAGCTCTCTGAGTTTCTCGATGGGAATCACCTCTACCTTTTGAGGGATCTCAAGAATGCGGGATCGCCTGTGAGGTCTTTCGGGCAGGTTGTCGCCCTTGCAGACCAGTGTGCCGTAAAGCTTCCATATCCTTGCCGCGTTGTAGGTTGTGATGTCAACTTTGACCTTATCATCGCTGAATTTCAAATCGAGGATCTGAAGACATTTTCGTATAAGCTCTCGGCTGGTTTCATCGTTTTGTAGATCTATCCGATACAAGAGATGCGCTCCGTTGCCGCTGTCGGCGAAGATAGGCTCGGGCCATCCTAGCCCTTTCAACCATTCCCGGATTTCCTTAGCTCTTTGAATGGCGGCTTCATGCTCCTCGTCAGTCGAGGACACGCCTGCCGGTCTGACGGGGTCAAGATCGATCGGCAGCCAGCGTCGGCATAAGATATCAGCGTCAGAAGTTGTGGCCTCGCCTTTCCTTACGGTTCTCAGCCGATTTGCGGACCTGGCTAAAAGAGCTGGATTAACAGGGTTCAGGGTCACATATATTGCTTCAGCTTTACCATCCCATTTCCGGGCTGCCGCTGTTAAAGCCTCGAAATCATTGAAGTAACCTGAAAACACGCGGTTGTCCTTCAATGGTTTTGGAATACGTAATTCTACGACTTGATTTGGCTCGAAAAGTATGAGAACTTCATCGAACTTGCTCAGGTGGATTTTATCTGGTATACTTAGGTTGGGCTTCATCCATAATCACCTCCCATGTTGTTAGTCTCCGCGGGGCGCTTCAGCGTCCCGCCCGCCATTGTAATCATCCATCCGCATTCTCTTCTCTTCCTAGCTTCAAAGGAGGTGCGCGATATAATACCTTTAGAGTCGGACAACGCCATCCTGTTCGCATCAAGATGGAAAACACCTCCAGAAGAAGTAAAAGCTCTTTTCTATCCTCAATTGGTAAAGGAGAGCTATCGATCTTTTCCTTAAGCCTCTCACAATAGCCTGTCATAATCGGCCAAAGATGGATGATCCAAAAGCAAGCCCGGAGCTCCTCCAACGATCCTTTCCGGTCAGTGATCCACCATAAAACCGTAGCAATATCAGCAGTGATTAAGCTCTCTCGAACTATCTCTCTTGTCCCTCTTATCCAGGTTACCCATTTGGATTTCAAACCCTCAACTTGATCCCATGCTTCTTGGGTGATCAGTTCTAATAGCGACTTGTTGTATTCACCGCTATCTCTGAAAAGCCTGCTGAGATCCCCAATCTTGGGTATTGTTCTACAGCTCTTCCAGCGCTCCTGCACCTCTCTTTCGATGCGAGCTTTCAGCTGCTTCACAAACTCGTGGCGAATAGTGGCAACTAGATCTCTAAACTGAGCTTGAGAATTCCACTTTCGAAGCATGTTGTAAGAAATCCCTAGCCGCTCCGATATCTCTTTCAATGTCGCATCCTCTAAAGCTACTTTGAGGGCTGCTTTTATTTTAGCGGTTGAAACTCCCTCTGGTGGGGACCATTTATTGATGAACTCCTCTTTGAAAGTTACCATTTTGATTTACCTCCTGGTCATAAAAAGGGTAACAAAATGATCTCAGTGTGTCAAGTTTTGTTACCCCATTTTGACCTTGCATGGTAAGCTACGAGGTGATCTGTTCTTGGATCTACTCCTTGTCCCGGACAAGCTAGTCAGCAGGCTAGTGATCGACAAGCATCACAGGTGGAAGTTCGTCGTGGGCAGGTCGGCCGGCCTGAGCGACGCGGCTAGAAACTGGATGATCGAATAGAACGCCACAGCTCGATCAGGGCCTTGAGGACTTCCTCGGGCGTCGCCCCGTCCTCCGGGAGGATTGTCTGACACCCGGCGGCCGCCGTGTGCCTTCCTCCTTCGAACAGCCTCGCTATGGCCGATACATCGATGCAGTTCGACCGCAGCGAGATCCTGACCCGCGCCTCGCCTCCGCGACATTCCTCCGGCATTAAGAAAATCAGCACGGCAGGCCTCTCGTCGATCAGCTCGTAGCCGATGTCCGTGGCATAACCCGTCGAATAGCCGCAGATCCACCTGATCCCAAGGTTGCCCCTACGCGGATGAGGGTTGAGCAGTTTACTCGCATGGCACGAGTATAGATTTTAAATCAAACTTACCTTGCGTGATTTTCGCTGCCAAATCATGGCGCTCTGCTAACCAACGGACGCGGGAGAATGCTGGTGGTCTTCGGGCAAGCTTGGTTAGCACGGCTATGTCTATGCCAAGTTAGGCCTGTCCGCCTATTT
>QNBQ01000161.1 GCA_003645735.1 Candidatus Poribacteria bacterium | reverse complement strand
CCCCAGGGGCGAGGCCAGAAACCCCCCGATCGAGATCAGCTCCCCCATCGGAAGCCTGATCGTCCTCAGCCCGTGGTGATATTCGTCGAACCCCACCTCGCTCCCCCTCGGGAGGAAGGAGAGGAGGTTGGAAAGCAAGTCGACGTTCTCCTCATATTTCAGCCCGGCGTTCGTCAGGGGGAAGGGCGAGGAGATCAGGAAGACGACACCCCTTCCGAGCCTGACCATGACGACCGTCGCCCCCTCCGCGTCGCCGCACAGCGGGATCACATCGCTCCTACTATCCCACGGCCTCAGCCTCCAGGTCGTCTTCACGATCGCCCTCTCAACCCTCGGCTTACGTAATTGGACGCCGATCGCCCCGCTCTCGAATATCCCGCTTCCCTCGACGAGCCTGAGGCCGAGCCTCTCCGCCAGAGGGGCTAAAGGAAGATCGCCCGCGGCGATCAGGACGTTCCCCCTCCCCGCCCACTCCACCAGCTCATCGATCTCCCCTTCCTTCAGCTCCTCGGAGGGCTGAACCAGGAAGAAAGCGCGCATCCCCTTCGGCAGGCGGAACGGGCTGCCGGTCACCCTCCTCACCTCATACCCGAGCTCTTCGAGGAGCATATAAAGGGCCATCAGCCCGTCCCACCGCTTCGAGAGCGTGGAGTAAGGGGCGGAGAGGGCGATCGCCAGGGGGAGAATTAGAAACCACGCCCTCATGGGAACATCCCCCTGATCTCCTCGGATATCGATCGACACATGCGGGCCATCTCCGGATCGGGCCGCCTGTGGCCATACCGCACCTCCGCGAAGGCCTGGGAGAGCCGGGAGAAGAGGGTGTGTATGCGATTGTCCGAGCTGAGCTGTTCCAGATACTCCCCATCCGTGGCCGAGGGGTCGTATCTCAGCAGCCCTTTCTCGTGCAGGCGGAGGAGGGCCGCCAGATAGGCCGCCCTCACGACGCCTTGCAGATCGCCCTCCCTTTCGAGCCTCGAAAGCTCCTCGAACATCTCCTCCGAGCTGGGCATCCTCGCCCCGCCCCGCGCCTCTGAGGCGGCCTCGACCGATCGATCGGTCGTCAAAGAGGCACGAATTCCGAGTCCCAGCAGGATCAACGCCGCGCCCGCGATGGAGATCCCCAGGATGAACAGCAGAGGCTCAGGGTCGAAGGAGGTTTCGCTCCGGGGCCGCCCCTCCGGTTTGAGCTCAAACCCCTCCCGGGACAGAATCTCCCGCAACGCCTCCCGCATCTCCTCGAACGGGGGCGGATCATACGGCTGGGCAACGCCTTGAAGGTATGAAAAGATGAGAACTGAAAGCAGAAAGGCCATTTTTCAGCCCATCCTCTCCGTCGGTTCCCCCAGGCTCTGGGCCATGAGCTCCAAATCGAAAGCCTCCTTCCTAACCCTCAGGTCGAAGTAGAGAAGCGTCTGAGCTATTCTGTAGATCGGCATGAAGAGGATCGACAGGACGGTTACGGCGATCGACGGGACCATCCATCCGCCGGGCGAGTATCTCATCGTGACCAGCTCAAGGGCGGCCCCTATCACAAGCAGCGGCGCCAGGGAGATCAGCGAGGCGATGAAGATGATCCCGAAGACCCTCCACCAAAACCCCCCGACCAGCCCCCAGCTCCTCCCGAGCGAGCCGACGGCTCTGTATCTCTCGATCATGATGGCCTGGGGGTAGAAGTTCCACCTCACGGTCAGGTAGATGACCGCCGGGACCATCGCGATCACCAACGGCACCCCTACCACAGCCGCCCCTCCCCTCATCAGCGCCATGCCGATCAGCGAGACGACCTGGATAAGCCCCCCTACGACAAGCCCCACCAATATGCTGGCGAAGAGGATGGAGGTGTATCTCACAGCGGAAAGCGCCTCCTTTATCCCCGCCCTCCTGCCGAGGTATCTCTCGGCGACGGCAAACGTGAGGGCGCCCGTGGCCAGCGGATCGATGAGGAGAAGCCTGATAAGCTCGCTCAACCCTCCCGCTTTGGGGTCCGCCCTTCTGATCAGCAGATCCACCGCCCCATACGGGATGTAAAGCGCAGCGGTTATGCCGATGAAGAGGAGGAAGCTCTCCCGATAGAGGCTGAAGGTGGTATCGAGGATATCGCCCACCCCCATGGCCCTCAGGGAATACCGGTTCACCGCCCACCTCCAGGGCCTCTGACATGTCCGAAGTGAAGTATAATCCATCCTCCCCGCTCGGTCAAGCGAGCCGTGATCTCGAACCCCCGTGATGGTATAATTACGCGAAATCCTCAGAGGGGGAAGCGGCATGAAAGTTGAAATAGACGAGGGAAGGATTCGGATCGAAACTGACAAGCTATGCGCGGAGGTGAGGACGGAGGGGTATGTCAGCGGGGTAGCGGGCGGAAGCTTCACGGATAAGCTCACCGGCGCCAGGGATCTGGGGTTTGGGCTGGATGTGGTCGATTTCCTCCTGGAGCCGGGCGAGGATAAACCCGAAACGCCGTCCGAGATGAGATACAGATGGGGCGATAAGATCCACGGGAACATCCCGAAGCGATACGTCGAGCTACCCCAGATCTGCACAAAAGCGGGCAGGCTGGATTTCGAGGTGGTCTGCGGCAGGGGGGTGATCGGGGTGAGGCAGTGGTTCAGGTTCAGGGAGGCGGCGCCCGGATACAAGCCCGGCTCGCTGTGGCAGCAGTGGCTCGTATTCCTCGAGGGGAGGAGGTTCATCCTCGCCTCCGATCGGATAACCAGCGCCAACGACGTCGAATCGCTCATCCTCCGGATAGACATGCCGGGCCACATCAAGCACAGCCGAGGGGATACCTTCGAGGCGATCTACCTGAGCTATCACGGGATCATACCGGCTGAGGAGTTCTGTGAGGACTTCGCCCCGGACGAGAGGTTCCTTTACAGGAGGTCGGGAAAGCCGCCCGACAGGTTCATCAGGGCATACAAGATCAGGGGAGGGCCGTGGCTGGCCGGCATGACCCTGGAGCCGGGCATCGTCTACGAGGCGTGGTGTCATCAGAGGGGTTATGTCTGCATGATCCAGGAGATAGGCGGCTTGAGGGTGAGGGAGGGGGAGTCGTTCGGCGCGGCTTATATCATCGGGTTCTTCGACTCGATAGAGGAGATGGAAAGGGTCTACGACGAGTTTAAAGGCGTCTCGTCGGTCGAGGTGAGGGAAGGGAAGCTCAGGCTGGCCGGATCTCAAGCGAAGTAAAAGTCGTATGTCGGCCTTTTCAGGATGACGCTCAGCAAGCTCCAGCCGCCGCCGATGCAATACTCCCCTAAAACCACCCCGATGAAGAACGGTATCGCCCTCCTGTAGGCCTTTATGCCGCCGTATTTGAGGACAACCCACTTCAGTATGGAGCTTATCATCAGGCAGGACCAGATGTAATCGACGCCGAAGTTCATCGACAGGGCATACCCAGCAGGATGGAACGGCCACCAGAGGAACCTGGTCCTCATGAACATCAGGAAGAAGGTGAAGGCCATCCCGGCACCCATAAACGAGACGGCGGGGACGTTCGTCCCCCTGGGATAGGTGAGCCAGCCCTCCAGCCTCCGGAACACCCCAGAGTCGTGCCCTATGGGGATCAGATCGAGCCCCACCTTGAACGAGATATGCAGCAGCGCCCAGAAGGCCGATAAACTCCCCAAAACTATCGCCAGAACCATCGCCCAGGGGAGCCCTTTGGGGTTCATGCCGGCCACCTCGGCCATCTTGAAGCTCTCAAGCTGATGGGGCATCAGATGGCCGCGGTATCCCCTGCCGCAGAAGAACCAGAAAAGCGGGAATATCGACAGGTTGTTGGGACCTATCCTCCTGGTGCCCAGGACGTCCACCAGCATGTTGGCCGCGTTCATGTTGACGATCTCATGCGTGGGAGGCCCCAGCTCGGCGCGCATCCTCGTTATGGCGATCGAGAGCATGAAGAAGATCAGGAAGTATGGGAAGATGATCCAGAGCGACATGCCGGCCCTCAAGCAGAAGAAGGTCAGGAAGGCAGCTCCCAAAACCAGCCCGGCGGCAGCCGCCCTGTAACTCATCGGCTCGCCCGAATCGTCCACATCGGGCGACCCCAGGAAGATCCTCCTGGCCACCCCGGCCAGATGTCTCCGCGCCAGCCACATCGCCACGAAGAACATCCCTATCCAAGCGCCGGTCGACTGCTGGTTCAGGTATGGGAAGCCGGGCAGCGCCCTCAAACCCATGGCCGCGCCCAAAACGAGCTGGAACTTCCTGAAGAGGTAGAAAAACCAGGTCGAGAAGGCCAGATCCAGGGGCAGGAAGAAGCCGAGACCGATCGCAAAGGGATAAAGCGGCAGCGGCAGATAGCCTATGGCGTTCCAGGGATGCGAGGTGAAATACCTGCCGAGGTTGTGATCCCTATACCCCACCGGTATGCCGGGAACGACCGGGAAGAGGAAGTGGAAGCCGTTCAGAAGATCGACCCCCGCCCCTATCGCGAAACCCGTCCATAGCAGCCTGTTCTTGAAAAACTCAGCTCTTCCGCCCTCCCTCGTTATGGCCAAGGGGATCTGTATGATCGGGTAGCTCAGCTTCTCGTTGTGGGTCCACTGCTTTCTGAGCAGCGTGTTGATGCAGATCATCATGAACCCCAAAACGGCGAAGAAGACCGTCCACCAGATGACGGGGGTGAGGAAGGCTTCGATATGCTCGCGGGTGTAAAGCGTCGATTCGCCCAGGTAGAAGGGGCCTAGGACCTCCTTGTCCTGGACGGTCAGCCATTTGGGGAGGTATCTGTGGAAGAGCTGTTCCCACTCGTTTTCGGGTGTGGCGAACCAGAAGGCCCAGCCCATCACCGGCACGAGTATCTGGTATGAGTCGCGGCTCGCCACCCCTCCGGCGAGCGTCAGCATCGCGTAAACGGTTATAAGCTCGGCCTGGCTGAAGGCGGCGCGGGGGAGGAACCTCTTGAGCAGGGCGTTTATCCCCACGAGCATCAGGAGGTTTAAAACCACGTGCCACATGAGCGAGAGGCAGGTGGAGTGGCCGGAGTTCCAAACGCCCTCGACCCACATTATCCAGTAGGCGTTCAAGGGGATCAGCAGCGCGCCTATCAGAACCGCCCTGGCCGTGACCCTGTTCCTGTCGGCGAGCCCTTTCCCCTTCATCCCGGCACCTCGGAACCCATATTATACCCGACGAGGGCTACCAATTCCAGTTCCGATGTGATAAAATTGAATTCGGCCATGAGCCCGCTGGAGCTGCTCGCCAAGCTTGAAAAGCCGCTGACCTTAGAGCTGAGATCGGGCTGCGCCGACAGGGCCAT
>QNBQ01000160.1 GCA_003645735.1 Candidatus Poribacteria bacterium | reverse complement strand
GATCTCGGGAAGCTCGAAGGGCCTCTCCCCGCCTCCAACGCCGCATCTGCCCCCGGGATCGACCCCTCGGCCTTCCCGGAGGGGGTCGAGCTGCTCCCCCGCCCCGTCAGGAGGTTCAAGAGGGAGTTTTACGCCTGCAGGACGAAGTATTTCCTCATCTACTTCGCCCCCGAACATCAGGACGTCGCGGCCAAGGCCGCCGGGGAGGTCGATCGGATCTACGAGAGGCTCTCGAAGTGGTTCGGGCTGGAGCTGAGGACGCCTTACAGGATCTTTCTGCTTCCCGACAAACGGACGATCTACAGGGCGACGGGCGAGATGCGCGACATAGGCGGGGCGGTCACCTCGACCCGCGGGACGCTCTACATCGCAGCCCAATACTACAACCGCCGGGTCGTAACCCACGAGCTGAGCCATATCTTCCTCAGGAAAAAGGTGAGGGAGAAACGCGTCCCGGTCTGGTTCAACGAGGGCCTGGCCGAATACCTCTCCACGCGAAACCCGACCTCCCCCCAGCTGATGGGGTTCGTGAGGAGGAAGCTGAGCCGGAGGAGGCTTTACAGCTGGCGGGAGCTTGAGAGGCAGGGGATCATGCTGAGGGATCCGGAGGTCACGTATCTGGAGGCGTTGAGCGCCGTGGTATTCCTGAGCGCCAGGTTCGGCGAGGATAAGATCAAAAAGCTGCTGGAGCTATACGGGGGGAGGGGTTATTCGAAGCCGTTTGAGGGGGCGGTTCAGGAGGTCTTCGGCGTGAGCGTCGCCCAGCTTGAGGCCGAGTGGAGGGATTTCCTTTGGGGGGAAGGCGATGAGGGGAGAGCGGATCGATGAGGAGGTCGTCATAAGGATCTGGGAGAGGAGGCTTTTCGATGAGCTGAGGACGACCGACGGCAGGCCGGTGACCGTCCTTAGCCCGGGGGAGAGGAGGGAGGGCGGGCCCGATTTCGCCAACGCGCACATACTCATAGGGGCCGAGGCGGTCAAGGGAGATGTCGAGGTGCACGTCAACGCCTCCGATTGGTATTCACACGAACACCACCTCGACCCGCTCTACAACAACGTCGTCCTGCACGTGGTGATGTGGGACGACGGGGTGAGCCTGCTGACCAGGAAGGAGGACGGGGGGAGAATCCCGACCGTCGAGCTTCACGACAAGCTGAGGATGCCGCTGGAGGAGATCCTCAAGGAGATGCGGGTTCCGTCGGCCAAACCCTGTGCCAAGGCGGGGGAGAAGCCCGAGCGGGTCTTGAATCTGCTGGATCAGCTGGGATGGGAGAGGCTGCTCGAAAAGGTCGACCTCATGGACGAGATGGCGGAGAGGACGGGTTTTGAGGGGGCTTTTTTCAGGAGGCTGATGGACGCGCTGGGGTATTCGGCCAACAGAGGCCCGTTTTCGGAGCTGGCCGGGATGGTCGAGCCGGAGGAGCTTATGGGGAGGGAGCTTAGGGAGGTCGAGGCGGTTCTCTTTTGGAGATCGGGCCTGCTACCCGATCCCGACGACCGGATGGACGAGGAGACGAGGGGATACGTGATCGAGCTGCTCGAAGCGGTCGAGGGGATGGGGCTGTCGGATGAGAGGATGGGGAGGGAGGAGTGGAGGTTCGCCGGGATAAGGCCGTTAAACTCGCCCGCCAGGAGGATAGCTGCCGCCGCGGACATCCTTTCCAGGTCGGAGGAAAGCTTGTTCCTCCCTTTCCTCGAGGTTGTCTCGCGCTACTCCTCGGGGGATTTGAAGCTGAGGGAGGCGATCCGCCTGCTGAGGGAGCCGCTCAGGGTCGAAACGAAGGGTTACTGGCGCGATCGCTTCGATTTCGGCAAGCGGTTGGGGAGGCCCTGTCCGACGCTTCTGGGCGAGGGGAGGGCGGCCGATATCGTCGTCAACGTCGTCCTGCCCGCCGTTTACCTTTGGGCGGCTGAAACCGACAACTCCTCCCTCTCCGAGGCCGTCTCGGAGATCTACCACGCCCACCCTAAGCTCGGGGAAAACCGCATAACCCGAAGCTTCAAGCCGATCCTCAAAGGGGTTAAGATCGACACGGCCTGCAAACAGCAGGGCCTTATCTTCGTATACAAAACCTTCTGCTCGTCGGGCGGATGCGACGTCTGCCCCCTGGCCTCCTGGAACCTCTGAACGTGCCATAATGGCCCTCTGATGCATCGACCCTGCCGTTTTGACATCCCCCTTCGAGCGCGGGCGCCCTCCCACGCCTCAAGAGCGAGTGGCACATGTATTGCTACCCCTCTGTTCGGCGGATGGGAGAGCCGTTTGAAACCTTCGGAACGGGGTGATATAGATGAGGTTCGACAGGTTCACGATAAAGGCGCAGGACGCGATACAGGCGGCCCAGGAGATCGCCCAGAGATACAGCCATCCCGAGCTGACCAACGAGCACCTTCTCATGGCGTTGTTGGAGCAGGAGGACGGGGTGGTTCCGCCGATCATCCAGAAGTTGGGGGCGAACCTCGACCTCATAAGGAGCCAGCTGCGGGATTACTTGGAGAGGCAGCCGAGGGTTCAGGGGGCGGGCGTCGAGCTCTACGTTTCGCCCGCGCTGAGGAAAGCCCTCGATCTGGCCTGGCAGGAGGCCCGGAAGCTGAAGGACGAATACCTGAGCACGGAACACCTGCTGGTGGCCATCGCGGAGGACAAAAGCACCTACGCCGGCGAGCTTCTGAACCGGCACGGCGTCACCAAGGAGAACATCTACAGGGCGTTGAAGGAGATAAGGGGTTCGCAGAGGGTGACCGATCCCCACGCGGAGGACAAATATCGGGCGCTTGAGAAGTTCGGAAGGGATCTGACCGAGGAGGCGAGGCAGGGCAAATTGGATCCGGTGATCGGCAGGGACGAGGAGATCAGGAGGATGATGCAGATACTCTCGCGCAGGACGAAGAACAACCCCGTCCTGGTGGGCGAGCCGGGGGTCGGTAAGACGGCTATAGTCGAGGGGCTGGCCCAGAGGATAGTCGCAGGGGATGTGCCTGAGGGCCTGAAGGACAAGCGGATCATCGCGCTGGACGTGGGCGCCCTGGTGGCCGGGACGAAATACAGGGGGGAGTTCGAGGACAGGTTGAAGGCCGTTTTGAGGGAGATCAAGGAGGCCGAGGGCTCCATCATACTGTTCATAGACGAGCTGCACACGATAGTCGGCGCCGGGGCGGCCGAGGGAGCGGTTGACGCGGCCAACATGCTCAAGCCGGCCCTCGCCAGGGGCGAGCTGAGGTGCATCGGCGCCACCACCCTGGACGAGTATAGGAAACACATCGAAAAAGACCCGGCGCTCGAACGCAGGTTCCAGCCGATATACGTGGACGAGCCGACGGTCGAGGAGACGATAAGCATACTGAGGGGGTTGAAGGAGAGGTATGAGGTTCACCACGGCGTCAGGATACAGGACTCGGCCCTGATAGCCGCCGCCGTGCTATCGCACCGCTACATCGCCGACAGATACCTCCCCGATAAGGCCGTCGACCTCATAGACGAGGCCGCCGCCAAGCTCAGGATGGAGATCGACAGCGTCCCGACGGAGATCGACGAGATCGACAGGAAGATCATGCAGCTTGAGATAGAAAAACAGGCGCTGAGCAAGGAGAGCGACCCCGCCTCCCAGGAGAGGCTCAGGAAGATCGAGGAGGAGATCGCCCAGCTGAAGGAGCAGAGCGACCACCTGAGGGCGCACTGGCAGAACGAGAAGGAGATGATCCAGAAGATCAGAAGCCTGAAGGAGAGGATCGAGTCGCTCAAGATCCAGGAGGAGCAGGCGATACGGAACGGCGATTACGACAGGGCCGGGCAGATCAGATACATGGAGCTGCCGCAGCTGGAGAGGGAGCTTAAGGAGGCCGAGGAGAAGCTGGGGCAGCTGCAGGGCGAGAGGAGGATGCTGAGGGAGGAGGTGACCGAGGAGGACATAGCGGAGATCGTCTCCAAGTGGACGGGCATACCGGTCTCCAGGCTGCTCGAGAGCGAGAAGGAGAAGCTGTTGAAGATGGAGGAGAGGCTCAAGAAGAAGGTGATCGGCCAGGACGAGGCCGTGACGGCGGTTTCAAACGCCGTCAGGCGAGCCAGGGCCGGGCTGCAGGACCCCAACAGGCCGATCGGCTCCTTCATCTTCCTGGGGCCTACGGGCGTGGGCAAGACGCATCTCGCCAAATGCCTGGCCGAGTTCCTCTTCGACGACCCCAACGCGATGGTCAGGATAGACATGTCCGAATACATGGAGAAGCACTCGGTGGCGAGGCTGATCGGCGCCCCGCCCGGATACGTCGGTTATGAGGAGGGCGGTCAGCTGACGGAGGCCGTCAGGAGGAGGCCCTACTCGGTCGTGCTCTTCGACGAGGTCGAAAAGGCGCATCCGGAGGTTCTGGACGTGCTGCTCCAAATATTGGACGACGGCAGGCTGACGGACGGGAAGGGCAGGACGGTCGATTTCCGCAACACGATAATCATCATGACCTCCAACCTCGGCTCCCACTGGATACAGGACCCGAGCCTGAGCAAGGAGGAGATAAGGGAGAGGGTGATGAGCGAGCTGAGGGTGCACTTCAGGCCGGAGTTCCTCAACAGGATCGATGAGATCATCATCTTCAACAGGCTGACGCTGGAGGACATCGAGGGGATAGTCGAGCTGCAGCTTGAGAGCGTGAGGGAGAGGCTGGCCGAGAAGAAGATGAAACTGGTTCTGACGGAGGCGGCCAGGAAGGAGCTCGCGAAGCTGGGATACGACCCGGTCTACGGCGCCAGGCCGCTGAGGAGGGTGATCCAGAAGATGGTGCTCGACCCGCTCGCCCTGAAGCTGCTCGAGGGGAAGTTCAAGGAGGGGGATACGATCCAGGTCGACTTCATAAACGGCGAGTTCGTCTTCGAAACGGTTCCCTCCCAGGAGGCGGTCTCCCAGGCCGCCTGATCGCTATCCCGTCGCCGCCCCGCCCCCTCGGGCGGGGCTTTTTCTTTTTCGGGGCTTATCCTCCTCCCCTCCCCCGCCGAAAATAGAATATTGGGAAGCGATCATCCTCACGGCGGTGGGGAGGTCGGCCATGGGGAACATCTACGACGCCTCCTGGCGCTTCGTAGGGAGGATAGATGCGGACGGGATGGTGTATGATGAGGGGTGGAATTTGATAGGCAGGGTCGATGAAAACGGACATGTCTTCGACAGCTCATGGAACTTGGTTGGGAGGGTCGATCCCGATGGAAACGTCTACGATGCCTCCTGGAGGCTGGTCGGGAGGATCGAAGGGGAGGGGATAGTCTTAGACAACAGTTGGAGCGTCGTGGGAAGGGT
>QNBQ01000159.1 GCA_003645735.1 Candidatus Poribacteria bacterium | reverse complement strand
TGGGACCTGAAGGAGAGGTGAGCGGAGAGGTATGGAGCGACGGGGTTGAGAAGATTTATTTCAAGCCGGAGAAGCTGGAGAGGGCCGGGAGGTATGAGGTTCGAGTTGTCGCGAGGGACAAGGCCGGAAATGAGACGAGGGAAGAGGTTCCGTTCGATTATCAGCCACCTCCCGTTCAGCTCTCCTCCGCCGATCCCGAAGGGGACAGCTACCTGAGGGACTTAGAGGTCATAAAGCTGAGCTTCTCGGAGGGGTGCGATCTGATCGAAACCGGCAGGAGGGTCACGCTTAGAGGCCCGAAGGGCGAGGTTCCGGTGAGGGTCGAGGTCGAAGGGGATAAACTTCTGGTTCACCTCGCCCGGGCGCTGTTGAAAGACGGCAGCGATGACGGGGAATACGTTTTGGAGGTTGTTCCCGTAGACAGCTACGGCAACGAAGGGGTGAAAGTTGAGCTGAGATACATATACGACACGAGGGAACCCGAGGTGGAGTCCGTCAGCTACATCGCCGATGTGGCCGATGAGCTGAGGGTCAATTATCTGAACGCTCCGTTTGACAGACTGGAGGCGAGGGGAAGGGATGAGCTGAGCGGGTTGGACTTCGAAAAAAGCTACCTGAAACTCTTAAAGCTCGAAGGGGATCAAGAGAAAGAAATCGAAGGACAGCTTGGAAACGACGGATCGGGGAGGATGTGGTTGATCCTGAGCCGACCGCTTGCCGCCGACGGCTCGGATGACGGGGAATACAGGGTTAAGGTCAAGCTCGTCGACAAAGCCGGCAACTCGGTTGAGAGAACATACACCCTCCTCTACGACACAATCGCTCCTGAGGCGACGATCGAGGGGTTGGAGGAGATCTACGAGCTGACGCCTCCTTCGGAGGCGACCGTAAGGGTGACGGATGAGGGGAGCGGGCCCGATCTGAGCGGGACGGTCGTAAAGCTCGTGGGGCCGGAAGGGGAGGTGCCGGTCGATCTGGAGAACAACGGGGTGGATCTGATCACCGTTCACCTTCCCGAGCTGAAGGCCGAGGGGAGTTACAGGTTGGAGGTCATCCCGAAGGACAAGGCGGGCAACTCGCCGAAGAACCCCGTCCAGTTCACCTTCTACCTCGTCGTCGCCCCGCCGACCGTCAGCTCCGCTTCGACGATCGTCGAGGTCAGACAGCTGAGCGCCTTCGGGTTGAACTACGTCAACTCCCTCGAGGGGCTGCTCATAACCTTGAAAGGCGCCGATGTCTCGCCCGTCGACTCGAAGATCGAGGTCTACGGCCCGACGGGGCAGATCCCGGGCGAAATAGAGGTAGTTGAGACGAACCGGGCGGAGGGATGGGTGAAGGTGAAATGGACTCCCAGGATGCCGATCGCCAGGGACGGGTCGGCCGACGGCAGCTATACCGTCAAGGTCACCCCCGTCGATAAGCTCGGCAGGGCGGGCGAGCCGGTCGAGTTCAGATTGGTCTACGACACCCAAAAGCCCGTCATCGCGTCTATAACCCACATCGACCCCACCTCGCCCGTGAGCTATCTGAACAGGTCGATCGACAGAATGGAGGTGGCGTTCGCGGATGAGGGGCCCTCCGGCATCGATATAGAGGGCTGCTCCTTTGAGATGTTTGACCCGTCCGGGAAGCCGGTTCCCGGCTCGCTGACGGACGACGGCAAGGAGAAGCTCTTCTGGACGCCAGAATCCCCCATGGCCACCGACGGGTCGATGGACGGGAGATATGTGATCCGCGTTAAAGCCGTCGATAAGGCGGGCAACGCGCTTGAGAGGAGCTTCACCCTGATCTACGACACGATCGCCCCGACGGTCGAGTTCGTCGAGCCCAAGGGCGAGCTGGTGACCGGGACGCTGACCCAGGTGATCGCCAAATTCATCGATCCGGAGCCGGGCGTCATAGATTTCGACGCCTCATATCTGAAGCTGTTCGACCCGGAGGGCAGGGAGATAGAGGGCAAGCTGAGCAACGACGGCGTCAGCACGGTCAAGCTCGTCTTCTCCAACCCGGAGGAGGAGGGGACGTATACGATCAAGGCGATGGCGGTCGATAAGGCCGGCAACGGGATGGGGGTGACGTTTGAGAAACAGTTCAACTACTCGACCGGCCTCCCCGTCGTCGTCTCCACCTTCCCGAAGACCTCCCCGCCCGAGGAGGCATACACCAACCAGCAGATAACGAAGGTGGAGGCGGTGCTGAGGGAGACGAACAACGGCGGCATAAGCTTCCTGTCGCAGATAAGGCTGATAGACCCCAACGGCAACCTGGTCCCCGGCTCCCAGTCCGACAACGGCGTCGACACGATCATATGGAACCTGTCCAAGCCGCTGGCGACCGATGGATCGGACGACGGGCTTTACACGATAACGGTCGTGCCGATAAACGCCTCCGGCAGGAGGGGAGATCAGCTCAGGTTCACCTTCTTCTATGACACCGTCCCGCCCGAGGTCGACCTCGATACCCTCCAGCTCATCACCTCCCAAACGGCTCAAAACGCGCTGAGCGAGATATCGGTGGTCGTCAGGGACGAGCAGCCCAGCTCGGGGATAGATTGGGACGAGGTGGACGAGAGCTGGATAAAGCTCATAGGGCCCGATGGAAAGCCGGTCCCCGGGGAGGCCACCTCGGATAAGGCCGAGAAGCTGATCTTCAAGCTGGAGGTGCCGCTCGCGACCGACGGATCGCAGGACGGCAGATACAAGATAGTGATAGCCCCGAAGGATAAGGCCGGAAACGTCGGCGGGCCGGTGGAATACGAGTTCTATTACGACACCACCCCGCCCGTTATAGATCCCTCCTCCTTGACCATAAACGGGAAGCCGTTGGAGCTCGACCCGAACTCGCCCGATTATCCGACGGCCGTCAGCACTCAAAGCGGCGTGACGATCGTGGCGAGGATGACGGACGAAGGGGCGGGTGTGGATCTCACCCGCTCGTCGATCCAGATCTTCGGCCCCAAGGGCGAGCCGATAAGCGGAACGCTGAAGCAGAACGGGGTCGACACACTGGAGTTCAGGAGCGACATGCTGCCCGAGGAGGGGATCTACAAGGTGATGATAAAGGCGGTCGGCCTGGACGCGGAGGGGCTGGGGATATCGCCGGAGACGTCGATCTCGACCTCGTTCCTCTTCGAGATGACCAAGCCGGTGGCCAGGCTGACGGAGCACGGCCCGAGGACGAGCTATGAGAACGAGCCGGCGCCCTTGAGGGGGACGGCCTCGGATCCGCCGGGCGAGAACGTCCCCGCCTCGGGCGTCGCCCTGGTCGAGATAGGCGGATACGGCCCAGATGGGGAGGAGCTGGAGTGGGTTCCCGCCGAGGACGAGAGCGCCGAGAACGAGGAGCCGTGGTCGAAATGGTCCTTCGACTTCCTGCCGCCCAAATCGGGCAAATATGAGCTGAAGATAAGGGTGACCGATAGGGCGGGCAACTACGAGATCTACGACGCCGTCGAGCTGGAGTTCAACGTCTCCCTGACGTTCAAAGGACCGGTCTTCGCCTGGCCGAACCCGGTCAGCAGATCCAGAGGGGACGTGGCCCACTTCTCGTTCGAGCTGAACCTGGCGCCGGACGAGAGGGCCGAGGTCGTGATCTCGATATACGACGTGGGGGGCGATCTCGTGTGGAGGTCGGATGGCCTGACCGCGGAGCCGGGGAGGAACGAAGGGGAGCTTATGACCTGGAATTTGAGGAACCAGTTCGGCGAGAGGGTCGTCCCGGGCATATACATCTTCAGGATAGAAGCGACCAGGGGCGACCAGAAGGCCGTGGCGACGGGGACGATATTGGTCGTGAGGTGAGCTATGAGGGTTATTAAAGCGATCCGTGCGGCGGCCTGCCTTTTGGGAGTTTTCATCGGCGCCGCCCTCTCGGGCGCCGTCGAGATACACGGGGATGCGGGGACGGTGGGGGCCGCCTTCCTGAAGATAGACGCGGGATGTCGACCCCTGGGGATGGGCGGGGCGTTCGCCGGGCTGGCGGACGACGTGAACGCGATCTTCTGGAACCCCGCCGGGCTGACCTCGATAGAGAAGGCGGAGCTCTCCGCCATGCAGAACTTCCATTTCGGCGGGGTGAACAACGTGACGTTCGCCTATGGAGCGAGGGCCGGGAGGGCCGTTATAGGGATCGGGCTTCAGGGCGTCTTCGCCCAGATAGAGCGGAGAAGCGGCCCAACGGAGGAGCCGGAGGAGACCTTCTACTCGGGCGCGATGGCCGTCGGGCTGTCGGTCGGATGCGAGCTCTCAAAGCTCCTTTCGGCGGGGGCGACCTGTAAGCTGATTTACCAGGATTACGACGGGGATAGAACGAACGGCGGGGCGATCGACCTGGGCGTCATGGCCAGGCTGTTCGGGGGAAGGGTCAGAGCGGGCGTCGCCCTCCAAAACCTGGGCAGGGTCGAGGGCGAGACCGATTCCGAGAGGAGAATCCCCACCGCGATCCGCGCCGGGGGAGCGATCGCGCTTCAGGAGGCGGGCCTCAACCTGGCCGCCGAGCTGGCCTATCCGCTTTACGCCGACCCGACCGTTAGGATCGGCGCGGAGAAGTGGGTTCACAACGTCCTGGCGCTGAGGGGGGGCTACATCTTCGGGATCAAGTCGGCTGCTGAAAACCCCATCTCAGGGCTGACCCTGGGGGTTGGGCTGAAGGCATACGGGACGGAACCGCTGGAGAACGTCAACTTCCAGTTCGACTACGCCTATATCCCGGACAGGATGGGCGACTCGCACAGGATATCCTTCATCGCGAGGTTTTGAGCTTGCCTATCCTCTCCAACAGCGGCCTCACGTATTCGGGCGAGTAGCGGGTCGCCCTGTAGATGCCATATGTCCCCTTCACCTTGAAGGGGCTCCTGTATTCCCAGACGATCTCCCCCTCCCGCGTCACCTCGAACAGCCTGCACGGCCCTCCCTCGCAGATGAAGACGTTGCCGTTTGGCAGTAGCTGGGCGCCCGAGATGTAGGGGCTGAAGAAGCTCTCCTTCGGCGTGCCGGTGTATTCCCAGACGATCTCCTCCTTGAGGGGGTCCAGCTCTATGACCCTCGACCACTTCCTCCTGGTGCCGTTGTCGAAGATGAGGATATGGCCGTTGGGCAGCATCGTGGGGTGGTGTTGTCCGTCCAGCACGCCCGGCCCCCAGGCCCAAACGATCCTCCCCGTGTCCCTGTCTATCACGCCTATGATGTCCAGGCTTCTGTAGCTGAACAGGATGTTGCCCTTCCTGAAGCGCGGGTCCTTTCTCCCGGTGGGGTTGTCGGGGATGGGGGCGCAGGTGTTGTTGTGCGCCCAGTC
>QNBQ01000158.1 GCA_003645735.1 Candidatus Poribacteria bacterium | reverse complement strand
GATCAGGGGGAGGGATATCGATGGGATCTGCGCCGCCGAGATCATCCGCAGAACGCTCTCCGATTACCTCGGCGTGGAGGTGAGGGTCAAGGGCGAGGGGGAGGAGGCCGAGGGCTTTGCGACAGTTGTGGCCGATGGAAAGATGATGATGGGCGAGCCCGGCGGGTTGATAGAGGTCGAGACAAGCCATCCCCTCCCGATAACCGCGCTGATGATCTGTCAGAAGCTGCTGGAATACGAGGAGGTGCCGAGCTTCGAGGACGTGACCGTTTGTTCGATCAAGGCCGTGGGCGACAACCCGAGGGCGGCCGAGATCGTCGAGATGGCCGCTTTGAAGCTGGACGAGAGGGGGAGGGAGGTCGATCGGTTTTATACGCTCGTCAGGCCGAAATCGGGCCTGCCGCGCTCGGCCGCCAAAACGCTCGGCCTGACCGACGAGGATCTCAGGGGGGCGCCTGAGATCGAGAAGGCCCTGCCGGAGCTTCTGAGCTTCATAGGCGAGGATATCATCGCCCTCCATGACCCGGACGGGTTCGGGGAGGCCGTTTTGAAGGGAGCGGTTGAGAGGCACACGGGCGAGCCGCTGGACAACCTCATCTACAACGCCGCCGAGCTGGCGGGCAAGCTCTTCCCCAGGGAGAGCAGGGAGCTTTGGGCGCTGGCCGAAAGGCTCGGCCTGGGCGGCGATAGGCTTGTGAGGGCGTATCGGGAGGTTGAGCTTATGGCCTCGATGTTGAGGAGGCTGGAGGGGGAGAGCGCCAAGCGGCGGGCGATCGAGGGGACCGCCGAGCTGCTGCCCTACGCCGCGATCGGCGCGATAGCTCTGGGCGAGCGGTCCGGGATCTGTAGGGCCTACATCGACGCCGCCTCCCGATACCTGAAGCTCAGGAGGATGGGAAGGGATGAGCTGAGATCGGTCTTCGGGGACGAGCTGCTGGGGGAGGTTGTGAAAGCGGTGGGCGAGCTGAGGAGGATGGAGCCGGAGGAGAGGGCGGGGGATGCGGAGTGGAACGAGCTGAAAAGCGAGCTGATGAACAGGATGATAAGGTTCGAGCTTCACAGCCCCGAAAAGAGCCTCTCGGCTTTCCTGGACTACCAATCCCTTCTGACGGGCGTCGACGAGGTGGCGCCCTCTAAGGACAGGGTGACGCTCATGACGCTCCACTCGGCCAAGGGGACGGAGTTCCCGGTGGTGATCATCCTGGGCGTAGAAGAAGGGGAGCTACCCCTTTACTCCGAGCCGGAGGAGCTGGTCCAGGAGGAGAGGAGGCTCTTCTACGTCGGGATGACCCGGGCCAAGGAGAGGCTATACCTGATAACGGCCCTCCGCAGATACGGAGAAAAGGAGGGGAGGCCCTCGAGGTTCGTCGAGGAGATACCGTCCCATCTGATCGAGCGCCATCGCATCAAATTCGATTGATAAATGGCTTGCGAAGCCCGTTGCCCAAGATGTGAAAATTCGCTCAACCGCTTGAAGGGCGAAGTCGCGCTTGAAAGAGGGAAACCGACGGCACGGTTGTTGCTCTGAATGAACCTGACCCTTGAGATGTGGAGAGGTCGGAGGCATGGGGGGCGAGGTTAGGGATTTGACCTTCGAGCGGCTGTTGTCGTTTAAGCTCAAGGTGCCGATGGACGTGGTGCTGGTGGATCTGTGGTTCCTCGACGGAAGGATGGAGGGGTGGGCCAGGGCGGAGAGGAGGTTCGCGTTGGCCGGCAGCTTAATCAGGAGGAACTTCATGACCGATATAATATCGGCGCTGGAGTTCTCCGATCTGTGGATGAGGGTGAAGGAGCTTTTCGATCTGAGGTCGATAGACGACGTGCTCCGGTTCTGCCGGAGGTTTTACGATTACGCGATCGAGAGAAGGGGGTTTCCCCCTGGGAGGGGGTCCGCTGATGGAGATAATCGATGAAAAACGGGAGCACTTCAGGGTAAAGCTGTCCATCCCGATCTATTACAGGCCGGTGGGAGTTGATGAGATCGAGGGGTTACGCGAGCTGATAAGGAGCGGAAGGTGGGCCGGGAGAGGCGGCCCGGGCACATCGCCCGTCTGGCTCAGCTCCCGCGAGGTCGATGTGGCCGTTTTGCAGATGCTTCGTGAGATAAACAGGAAGCTGGATCTGATCATGGAGCATCTTGGGCTGGAGGCGTCCGGCCTCTTCAAGAGGGGAAAGATGATAGACCTCAGCGGCTCCGGGGTGAGGTTTTCTGGGGATAGGATGGAGAAGGGGGAGGTGCTGGAGCTCTCCTTTGACCTGCCTTCAACCCCTCCCCGATCGATCTCCGCCCTCGCGGAGGTCGTCAACGTCAAGCTCAGCGCCCTTTCCCCCTCCAAAGCGGAGCTTGGATGCCGTTTTACCGAGATAAGCGAGGACGATCGCGAGGCGATCATCGCTTTCTGTGAGTCGATCAAACGGGGCAGATCGATTCCACCCATTGGTTTCTCTGGAATTACCTAGCGCTATATTCACCGCAATCCTCCAGACCTCAACAAGCTTAAAGGAAGTTTATCCCTTGGTTTCGCTCCAGATGTGTTGCGCATGGTTTGCGTTAGTTAGGTTGATTTTTACGTCATTTTAATTTAAAATCCCTCGCTAGGGGGTGAGGGCGTGAAAAGTTTGACAGTGAGGATAGACGAGGAGACATACAGGAAGCTCGATCAGTTCTGCAGGAGGGAGGGATACACCAAGACAGGTCTCATAAGAAAACTGATCAGATCCTTCCTGGAGGGGATCTCCGAAGAAGAGAGTTTCTCATTCGACCACCCCTTCTGGAGGTTGGTGGGGGCGTTTGAGGATGAGGCGGGGGATGTGAGCGAAAACAAGGACAAATACGTGGCCGAGGCGTATGAGGGATAAGGTTTTCGTCGACACGAGCGCTTTTCACGCCCTCCTCAACAGAAGGGATCTCCACCACGAAGAGGCCGTGGAGATGTTGAGAAGGGCGGCGGCTGAAAGGTGGATCCTGGTGACATCGAACTTCGTCGTGGCGGAGGCACACGCCCTGATACTTCACAGGCTTGGGAGACGGGCGGCGAGGGAATGGCTTGAAAACGTCCCGGCCTTGATCGAAAGAGCATCAGAAGAAGATGAGAGGAGGGCCGTTCGGATAATCCTGTCCCACCCCGATAAGGATTTCACCCTATGCGATGCGATAAGCTTCGCCATGATGGAGAGGCTGGGATTGAGAAGGGTGATCTCCTTCGACAGACATTTCCGTCAGTATGGCAGGTTCGAGGTTCTCGGAGGATAGGTGTGGCGAACGCTTATAAAGCAGCAGGGAAAATGGGGCAGTTCGAGGTTTGGGAAGCTGTTCCGAACGACCTGCCCCCTTCATTGAGAAGTTAAAGGCAGAGGCTGGGTTCACACCGGGCAGCTGAAGGAGATGGACTCAGGTGTCCCGCCTTGCCCAGGGGGAGGTCAAATGTTATAATTTTCGGGCTTCCGGATGGGGTTTTGAAACCTCATCGAAAGGAGGAGGAACCGGAATGGAAGGCGATTCCGGCAGCCGGCGTTACGCCATGGGACCCGGCGGGACGCCGGGCATCGGGAAGGGGGGTGGTCGAGGGGGATGAGATGAGCTAACCTTAGCTCCCTGTTATCTTCTCCCCTCCTCGATCCTCCCCGCCGATACCCGCCCCGCCGGAGATCCCATCGAGAACATGAGAAAGCTTCCGCCGACATAAGGGGGTGTTTCCCATGCTGAGGGAGGGAAGGGTTTCGATCGATCGGCTCAGGGAGCTTCTAAGCTCCGGCGGGGAGAGGACCGTCCGCTCGATGCTCGCCGAGGCCCACCCCAGCGAGATAGCCGAGATCATCTCCAGGCTGGACGAGGAGGAAAGATTCCAGCTCTTCTCCCTCCTGGAGGGGGACAAGGCGGTCGAGGTCTTCGAACAGCTCAACCCCGATCTGCAGCGGGAGATCCTCGATAAGCTCAGCACCTCCAGACAGGTCGATCTGCTGGAGCATATGTCCGCCGACGACAGGGCCGATCTGTTCGAGGAGCTTTCGGAGGAGGCCTTCGCCAAGCTGCTGCCGCTGCTCAGGAAGGAGGAGCGCAGGGAGACGGTCGAGCTGATGCAGTTTAAGCCGGACACGGCCGGCGGGCTGATGACCACCGAATACGCCGAGCTGAAGGAGACCATGACCGTCCAGCAGGCCATAGAGCTGCTCAGATCGATGGCCGACAAGAAGGAGACGATCAGATACGCCTACGTCACCGATAAAAACGGAACGCTCATCGGATACGTCCACCTCGAGGATCTGATCTTCGCCCCGCCCACGGCTAAGATAGGCGAGATCATGAGGACGGAGGTCATAGCGGTGGGGGTGGACGCCGACCAGGAGGAGGTCGCCAGGATCTGCCGAAAATACGACTTGGACGTCATCCCGGTGGTCGACGGCGCCGGAAGGCTGCGGGGGATAATCACATACGACGACGTGATGGACGTGATCGAGGAGGAAGCGGAGGAGGACATCCAGAGGATGGGCGGGCTTGAGACGATAGACGTCAGCTACTTCAGGGCGCCGATCCCGCTGCTCGTGAGGAAGCGCGTCGTGTGGCTGGCCGTCCTGCTTATCCTGGAGGCCATATCCGGCTCGGTCTTGAAGGCCTACTCCAGGTCGCTCGAAGCGGTGGTTGGGTTGGCCTATTTCATCCCTATGCTGATCGGCTCCGGCGGCAACGCCGGGTCGCAATCGGCGGCCATGATCATAAGGGAGCTGGCGATAAGGGGGAGGCTGGGCGCCAGGGAGATAGGGTTGATCCTCTACAAGGAGCTGACCTCCGGCCTGCTTCTGGGGTTGCTCTTGAGCTTCATCGCGGTGTTCAGGGCGGTGCTGCTGGTGGGTAAAAGCGTCGCCATGGCCGCGACCGTGGGGTTCGCCCTCATCTCGGTCATACTCATAGGGACGCTTTCGGGCGCGCTGTTGCCCGTCCTGGCCCACAAACTCAAGTTCGACCCGGCGGTGCTCTCGGGGCCGATAGTCACGACGCTGGTGGACGTCATAGGCTTGGTCGTCTACTTCGAGATAGCCAAGCTGCTTCTGGGGATAGGGTGAGGCTATATCGGCGAAATCATCCGCCTGCCTTTTGAGGGCCTCCAACACATCCGGATCGAAGTGGTCCAGCATCGCCCTGCCGGCCCCTTCCCGTCATCCGGAAGGGCGCCGATTTGAGCCGCGTTTGACGGGAAGCTTTGCCGGACCTATAATTGATGCGGGTGATCGGATGAGGGGGTTGGAGGAGCGGCTGAAAAAGATAAACTCCATCGGTTCATCTCTCACCGCTGAAAGCGATGAGGG
>QNBQ01000157.1 GCA_003645735.1 Candidatus Poribacteria bacterium | reverse complement strand
CGCCCCGCATGATGGAGATCGCCCTGCGGATCAGATCGGCTGGGACGGCGAAGAGCAGCCCGGCCGTCGACGGCCTACCCATCGGCCTCGGGGGACCCTCCCTCAGGGCGACCGAGCACATGCCGATAACCCCGCCCTCTTCATCGATCAACGGCCCACCGCCCATCCCGGGGAAAGCCGTTATATCGGTCTGGATCAGACCGATAAGCTCGGAGGCCGGGGTTCTGTCCAGACCGCTCACGATTCCCCTGAAGGCCGATATCCCCAGGTTCCTCGGGTTTCCAAGCGCGATCACCGTCTGGCCGATCCTCGGCGGTTGATCCGAAAACCGGAGGGGGTCGATCCCCTCAACCGCCCCCGGATCGACCTTCAAAAGCGCTACATTCGCGATCCCATCCTCCCCCATCAGCTCCGCCACAGCCCTCCTCCCATCCGCGAAGATCACATCGATCTTCCTCGCATCCCTGACCAGCGCCCTCATCGTCGCGATGATCCCCTCCCGATCGATCAGGAAGCCGGCCCCCACGCCCACCTCGAAGGAGGGCCGCTGGGTGATTCCCCCAGGGGCTGGGGGGATATCCCTCGGCATCAAGAGCCGCTCCGCCCTGATCGAGACGACCGCGGGCATACATTTCCCGATGAGATCGGGCAGTGAGAGCTCCTCGCCCGACGTCAAAACGGGGAAAAACGATAGGATAACCGCGATCAAAGTGAGGTGTTTCATAGCACACCTCCTGGTGGAAAATCTGCGTTGTTTTTGGAAACGATCCTTCAAAGCTTTAGTTTACCGCTGGACCTTCCTCACCTTCAACGTCCGCTTAGCCCTTCGCCTCGCTGAAGGGGATGCGTTAAGAAGACCGCCTGAGCTGAGCCTCCACTCTTCTGGGCGGTGGACCGGTCGTCGATCGAGCTTTCCCCTTCAACGGGAGCCATGAAGGCGCTCGCTGTGGCTTGACCAGCGGACCGCGGATGTGTTAAACAATCCTGTGTCCAGATCACGGGGTCTTCCCCGTCAGGAGGTCGGGCGATGCTGGTGACGACCTGCGGTTTTCTGGTCGCCGATATAGTCGCCGCCGGGATGGATAAGGTGGCCGAGCCGGGCGAGCTGGTATATGTGCCGGGCGAGATAAAGCTGCATATCGGCGGCCACCCCGCAAACGTCGGGGTCGATCTGGCCAAGCTGGGGGTTCCCGGGGATGAGGTGACGGTCATCGGCGCGATAGGCGACGATCTGTTCGGCGACTTCATCGAGAACACCCTCAAAAGCTACGGCTTGAGGACGAAGCTTCAGCGGATAAAGGGCGTCGGCACGACGAAGGACATGATCCTCGTGGCCAAGGGCGAGGACAGGAGGTATCACGTCGACGAGGGGGCGAGTCTGAAGCTTGAGCCGGAGTTCGTCATATCCTCGATCGAGGAGGAGCCTCCCCTGTTGTTTTACGCCGCCACGGGGATCGTCGGTAGGTTCGACGATGAGATAGAGCGCGTCATGGCCGCCGCGAAGGGAAAAGGCTGCTTCACCTTCCTGGACATCGTCAAGCCCTGGGGGAAAGACTGGGATTTCGTCCTGCCCGCCCTTAAGTTCGCGGACGTCTTCCACTGCAACGACATGGAGGCCAGGAGCGTGACGGGGGAGGGCGAGCTTGAGGGCGCCGCGAGAAAGCTGATCGAATCGGGCGTCAAGTTGCTGCTGGTCACGATGGGCGAGCGGGGCGCGATGGCTGTTACGCGAAGCTTCCTGGTGAGTCAGCCGCCGTTTCGGATCGAGCCGATCGACCCGACGGGGGCGGGTGACGCCTTCTGCGCGGGGGCGATAAAGTGGCTGCTCGACGAGTTCGGCGACGGGCTGAGGTCGATCGACCCCGGCGATCTCCGGCCCAATCGGCTGATAGACCTCCTCGCCTTCTGTCAGGCCGTGGGCGCCACCGCCTGCATGGGTGTGGGGACGACGTCGGGCGTGTCGATCGACGGGGCGAGGAGGTTGATCGAGGAACAGGGATCGAGGGTTAAGGAGGGAAGCGAGGTTAAAAGCCTGGGTTGAGGAACAGGGGGTTTGGCGATGAAGTTCAAGGTCGGGATAATAGGCTGCGGCGGGCGGGGCAACGCCCACGCCAAGGGATACGCCGCTTCAGAGGACGTCGAGATGGTCGCCTGCGCCGATCCGGTCGAGGAGAAGGCGCGGGCCTTGGCCGAGAAGTTCGGCATACCCAGGGTTTACAAGGATTACCGCGAGATGCTTGAAAAGGAGAAGCCCGACATCGTATCGATCTGCACCTGGACGCCCCTGCACGCCCAGATGGTCTTCGACTCGGTCGACGCAGGCGTCAAGGCGATCCACTGCGAAAAGCCCATGGCGCCAACCTGGGGCGAGTCGAAGGCGATATACAGGAAGTGCGAGGAGAAGGGTGTGGTGATCACCTTCTGCCACCAGAGGAGGTTCGCCCCCCAGTTCGTCAAGGCCAAACAGCTGGCCCGCGACGGGACGATAGGCGAGCTTTACAGGGTGGAGGGGTATTGTCCCAACCTGTTCGACTGGGGGACGCACTGGTTCGACATGTTCTTCTTCTACAACGACGATCAGCCCGCCGAGTGGGTGATGGGCCAGATCGACTGCTCTCAGGTGAGGGAGGTCTTCGGCGTGCCCGTTGAGAGATACGGGCTTTCATACATCAAGTGGAAAAACGGGCTGACGGGCCTGCTGGTGACGGGCGGGGACGGGTGGAGCTGCGCCAACAGGTTGATCGGAACGAAGGGGATAATCGAGGTCGGGGTGAAGGACGGCCCGCCGCTGAGGGTCCTGAGGGAGGGGAGATCGTGGGAGGTTCCCGATCTCAAGGGGGTCGTCCCGCCTTACGATCCGACGACCCTGTCCGTGCTCGACCTCATAGACGCTCTCAAAACGGGGAGGGAGCCGGAGCTGAGCGGCAGGAAAGCGCTTCAGGCCACCGAGCTGATCTTCGCCACCTACGAGTCGAGCCGCAGGAGGGCCCGGATCTATCTGCCGCTTGAGATAGAGGATTCGCCGCTTCTGACGATGCTGGAGAAGGGGATGGTCTGAGGGGGGAGGTCAGATCGCCCCCTCCTCCCTCAGCTGTTTGAAGGCGAGCTTGGCCAGTCCGCCGGCCACGTGTTCCGAGATCTCCTCCAGCTCCCCCTCCAGGTATCTCCTGACGGCCTCGGGGTCGGCGGCTGAGATGTTCCTGACGGTCGCCTCGGTTATGCCCAGCTCGGCAGCTATCGATTTGGAGGTCTTACCGCCCATCTCCCTCAAAACCACCACGTAGGCCGCCTCGGCGAGGCTGGGCAGCCAGGTCAGGTGCCTGTGCTCGATCAGCTTCCTCAGCCCCCCTACGACCTCTATCGCCCTCTCGAACACCTTCTTGGCCACCTCATCTATATCCCCTTTGGCCTCGGTCACCACCGGCATCGATCATCCCCCCTTCGATTTGGACTGCGCTTTGGAGATCAGGTTTTCCAAAGGCTCGACCAGGTCTATCAGGCCGTCCTCCTTGATCTGAAAGACCCACGTCCTGGTGTCGTGCGGCACCAGCCTGCAGCCGTCTATCCTTATCGTCCTTATGACCGACCCTATGGGCGCCCCGTAAAGCGATGCGTCCCATCTGTTGGTGATCAGTATCTTGTCCATGACGATCGTCCCGTCCACTATGTGGGCGACGGCCAGCCCTCCGGCCGCCTCGGCCGTCTCGGAGGATTGGGAGCTGCGCTTCTGGGAGATCAGGATCGCCGTCTGTCCCAGTTTTTTGAGCTCGTTGAAGACCGCCCTCACCACCTGCCTGGCCATTATCTCCCTGTGCTCGTAGAGGCCGGTTATGCTGTCCACGACGGTGTTCTTGGTCTCATACGTCTCGACGGCGTATCTCAGCGTCTGGAGGAAGTTGTAGAGGTTCTCCCTGATGGCAGGGTTGGTCGCTGCGTCCACGACTACGAGGTTCTCCTCAACCTTATCGAACGGAACCCCCAGCGCCTCGGCCTTGGCCTGGATAGCCCTGAAGAGGAACTGGGCGGGGGATTCGACCGTCACGAAGCAGACCTTATACCCTCTGCCGGCCTGATAAGCCGCGAACTGCTCGGCCAGGAGCGACTTGCCCGTGTCCGGCTCGCCCGTTATGTTTATGACGGCCCGGAACGGTATGCCGTTGAGCGGCTCCCTCTTCCACTTCCCGTCTTCCTGGCTCACCTTGAAAAACAGCCTGTCAAGCCCCGTCGAGGTGGGAACTCCGAAGATCTCCGGGGCTTCCCCCTCGTATTCGCCCAGGACCCTGACCGCTCCTTTGGGGTCGAAGGAGGTCTTTTCGGCTTTGTCCTCCCTCTCCATGACCCGATCACCCTGGGGGTTTGAGGCGGCGGGAGAAAGAAGCCATAAAAAAATCTGGTGGAGGATACCGGATTCGAACCGGTGACCTCCTGCATGCCATGCAGGCGCTCTCCCGCTGAGCTAATCCCCCACCAGCGCGATTAATTTTACAATAAAACCCGGGGATTTTCAACCCTCGCCCGGAGCATCAATATGGCTCAGCTATCGGGAACCAGATCCCGCCGGTCTCACGCGCCAACCTGAACTGCTGCTCGTCCTCGACCCCCAAAACATAAACCCGAACCCCCTCCGCCTTGGCCTTCTCGATCACCAGTTCGATCTTTGACTTTCCCTTCATCCTCTCATCGGTGACCAGCACGAAGGCCCTATCCGTTCCTCTCCTCAGCCTCACCCTTTTGAAGGCCTCCATCAACGCGTCCCTCGCCCGCTCGTCCCCCAGACATCTGATCGAGAGCAGAAACCGCTTCACCTCCTCGATGTTCCCCGTAGGCCCTATCGTTTCGAACAGATCCTCCCTCTCGATCCTGTTGAACCTGAGGACGCCCACCTCAAGCTCTATCCCCGCCCCCTTTATCCTTTCAGCCATCCTCAGGAGCTTAAAGGCAACCCTCAGTATGTGCGGCCTCATCGTCCCGCTCGAATCGACCAAGAAGATCAGGTCGAGCTTCCCCGTCCTGTTCCCCCGTATCAGCGCATCGGCTATGCTCATGAGCGGATCGCCGCCGATCCCCCTCGGCTCGGCGCCGGATATGCGCCACCTCGCCGGCCCGGAGGGCAGAGGTCTGCCGATCGAAACGGCCTTTCCAGGGGAAGGATGTTTCATCGCGCCTCCCGCCTCGGCCCCCCGCCCGAACTCGGCGGGGAGGTCGATCCCCGTCTCCCCGGGCGCTTCAACGATCTCCCCTTTCCACTCCGTCAGGGACGGTTTGAGGGCGACGATCGGTTTGAACGGCCTCGCCGAGGCGAGAGGTTTGCCCGAGGGCGCAATCGCCGGCGCTTTCGGCGTCAGCTCGGCT
>QNBQ01000156.1 GCA_003645735.1 Candidatus Poribacteria bacterium | reverse complement strand
CGGGCGAAACCAACCCATATGGGCTTTGGAGGGATGAATTGAAAATCTCAGCGATCTCAAGGGGTTACGGGCGGCAGGTCGAGGCCGATCCTCTCGTCCAGATCGAACATCAGGTTCATGTTCTGAACGGCCTGGCCCGATGCGCCCTTGACGAGGTTGTCTATCGCTGAGATGATGATAAGCGTCCTGCTATCAGGGGGCGAGACGATCGATATATCGCAGAGGTTGCTCCCGTAAACCCTTTTGGTCGCTGGCAGCTCGCCTTCCCTCAAAACCCTCACGAACGGCTTGTCGCGGTAGAAATCCTCGTAAAGCCCCCTGATCTCCCTTATTGAAACGACCTCCTTGAGCCTGACATATATCGTGCTGAGAATCCCCCGGCTCATCGGGGCCAGGTGCGGGACGAACACCACGCTCACATCCTTCCCCGCTAGCCAGCTCAGCTCCTGTTCCATTTCGGGGATGTGCCTGTGGGCGGCGACGTTGTAAGGCTCGAAGTTCTCGGCTCTGGCGGGGTAATGGGTTCTATCGGATGGCTTGCTTCCGGCGCCCGATATCCCCGATTTGGCGTCGATTATCACCTCGCCCTCGACCCATCCCTCCCTCATCAGGGGCGCCAGTGCCAGGATCGCCCCCGTCGGGTAACAGCCGGGGTTGGCCACCAGACGGGCGGAGCGGATCTCCTCGCCGTGGATCTCCGGGAGGCCGTAGACCGCCTCCGAAAGCAGCTCTGGCGAGGTGTGTTTGACCCCATACCACTTCTCATAGGTTTCGACGTCCTTCAGCCTGTAATCGGCGCTCAGATCGATTACTTTAACCCCCCTCTCCAGCAGTTGGGGGGCGAACTCCATCGATACCTTATGCGGCAGCGCCAGGAAGGCGACATCGACCCTCCCGGCCACCAGATCGGGATCGAAACCCTCAAGCCTCAGATCGAGGATCCCCCTCAGGCTAGGGATCACCTCGTCCACCGGTCGGCCCGCGTAAGTTTGGGATGTGACGACCTCGACCCTCACCTCCGGATGACGGATCAACAGCCTTAAAAGCTCGCTCCCCGTGTATCCCGACGCGCCTATAACCCCGACCCTTATCATCTCCCCCTCCTCGACCGAAGCATATCGTTTACGGCGGTGAGCCTTTTCTCTATTTTGCGCAGGTTGTATTCGATGTAATCGATCGGGTGGGCCGGCCTGCCGTCGTCCTCCCTCATCAGCCCCTCCCTCACAAGCCTCAGGAACTCACGTATCGCCATATCCGAGACGGGACGGGGCGACTCGGCCCACTTCCTTATCTCGTCCAGCTCGGGGAAAGAGTAGCCTTCCAGCGATCTGAAGGTCGACCCCAGCGGCCTGGGGTTGTAGCTTATCTGGAGTCCCTTGAGCGCCAGGATGAACGGCTCGTAGTTGTAGTTGCTCTTCAGCCTCATGAACTTGTATTCGATAAGGCTCCTCTTGGGCTTGCCCTCCTCCTCTTCGGAGGCGTAATGTATGTTCTCATCGCTGAAATGGATCCTGCCGTGATCGTCTATGATCTCGTGCTCCCAGACCCTCACCTCGTGCAGCTTCCCCTTCTCGTCCTCCCTGAGATCCCCTCCCAGAAGCAGCAGACAGATCAGCATCTCGGGATCGGCGGGGACGGAGAGGTTGAAGTCCTGCGGCGGATCGATCGTTATGTGGAAGCTGTGCGGGGGTATGTCGGCGAAGAGCACCGATTGGTGTATCAGCTGGTTGAGCACCCAGGGGTCGTCGGTGACCGGCTTGGAGAGATCCCTGAGCACATCCGTTTTGGCGAACGAATATTCGAAGAACCCCCTCGTATGCCCCTCGGGATCCTCTATCCCGGAGTGATCGTCCACGTGTCCCCCGAGCTTCCAGCACCTGTGGAGCAGGTCGAAATCGTTGAAGTAGTAGAAGCTGTCGAATTTGGGGTCTTCCCCTGGGGAGGCCTTGATCGCCCTCGATCCTATCACGCTCATCTCCACCTCCGCCCCCAGCGCCACCTTGCCCGGACGCCTGTGGGAGACGACCCAATCGACCACCTCCTTGATCTCCAGCGGGTCGAACAACAGGTCGGCGATCTTAACCGCCGCCACGGCGTAATCCAGGTAATCGATCTCCTTCCTGAACCTGTTGACGTCCAGCTCCTCCATCAGCCTCTCGACCGCTATCGCCCTCCGGTTCATAAAGGTGAGGGCCACGAGGTTGGTCAGCGTGTGCTCGTAATACTTGGAAGGGAGGCTCAGCTCGCCGGCGAAGGCGTTGCGGATCATCCTCTCGAGCTGGTTGAAGATCATATGTTTGACGGCCAGCCTGATGTAGAAGTCGGCGTATTTGAGCGCCTCGGGATCGGATTTGATCTTCTCAAGCGTGGGCAGCTCCGGCTTGTAGAGGATCTTGTCTATCAGGTATTTCAGATCGGCCGCCCGGCGGAAATGGGCCGAGATCAGCTTCTCTATCCTATCGCCCAGTAGCTCGCTTTTGGCCCTCCTTTCGAGATCCGTCGCCTCCTCCTCCAGATCGGTCAGATCCCTCAGCTTCCTCTCCAGATACTCCTTTATCCTGACGTCGTTGTAGACGTCGGGCCCGAAGAACCTCCTCAGCCCGCTCAGGTTCCCCACATAGGTGAACGCCCTCTCCCTCCTGCCCTGGACGATCACCTCCACCTCCCTCCGGTCGTAAAGCTCCCCCTCGGCCTCGTATTTATCGATCTTGGCCAGCGTCTCCCCGTCGAGCCCGTAAAGCACGTATCCCTCCACCACCGAGCCGACCTTCGGCAGGATGTAGGAGTAGCCGGTGCCGGGCATGATCTTCTCGTAATCCTCCAGCACCGCCGGCTTCTTGGGGAAGACCCTCCCCGTCACCCTCTTGGTCACCTGATCGTTCATCAACATGCCGTAGACGAAGAGCTTATACATGGCTTTCACCCGGGGAGCTCCCCGAGGATGACGATCGGCCTGAAGCCTATCCTATCGCTGCGGGCCTCGGCCCAGTTGGTGTAGACGCTTGTGGCCATGGCCGCGAAGCTGAACTTCCCTCCGAACAGACACTCCTCCCCTATGGGGGAGCGAACCCTGTCCTCGAACCACTCCCACGTGTTCCCCTGATACCACTGCGGGTAGAAGCAGTTGCTGAGGAAGTTGAACTCGACGAGGCGCGGCAGCCTGATCCGATCCCGCCTCACGCCCATCGCCCTGGCTATCTCGGGCAGGACGAACTGATGAAGCTCGATCCACGAGATGGCATACCTCGATTTGGGGTCGATATACCGGCGGTATGGTATGACTCCGTTCCTCCTCAGCTCCTCCAGTATCCCGCCTATCAGCTCGTCGTCACGATACATCTGCTTGCCCCCTTGATAGTTCGGCTTCATGCGGGGGTCGACCATCACAAGCGCCGGCCTGTCCCCCAGGGGGGAGAGGTTCAGCGTCCCGGGCGGCAGGCTCCCCTCCTCCACCTTCGAATAGATCCACCTCTCCAGCCTCACCCTCCATCCCGGGTAGGTCGCCCCCTCCTCGAACCGTTTGGGGAGCAGCACGTGGGGCCTCAACCCGAACCGGGCGCACCTTTTGATCTGGTCGAGGTAAGGCTCGAACGATTCGGGTTTGAACTTCACCTCCTCGCCGAAGAAGTATGACTGGGCCTCCCCCTCCTCGGCCGCTATCCTCTCCGGGTCGATCTCCATCTCCTCCGGCTCGGGCCGGGGGACGAGCTGACGGACCACCTCCTCCGGGTCGATCCCCTCCTTTTGTATCAGCTCTTTGAGCTGATCGATCAGCTTTTGAACCTCCTCCTTCACCCCGCTCCCTCCCCGAGGAACTTGGGCGACCTGCTCATGAGCCTCCTCATCGCCTCCCGAGGATCCTCCCCCAGATAAAGCACGCTGTAAATAGCGTCGATTATGGGGGTTTCAACCCCACACCTCCTCGCCAGCTGATAGGCCGCCTTGGCCGTATAGTAGCCCTCCACCAGCTTCCTCTCCCTTCTCATCACCTTAAGCGCCTCCTCCACCGACAGCCCCCTCCCTATGAGCTCGCCGAAGAACCTGTTCCTTGTGTTCCCCGTGCAGCTCATCCACAGGTCGTTCGCCCACGCCTGGCTTTCCGCCGAGAAGGTATGTTCTTTTGCCCCCAGCCTCAGCGCCAACCTCTTCACCTCCGCCGACGCCCTCGAAACCAGCAACGTCTTCGTGCCGTGGGGGTTGTTCAAGCCGTCCGATATCCCGGCGCCTATGGCTATGACGTTTTTGAAGGCCCCGGCGTATTCGACGCCTATTATATCAGTGTTGGCGTAGATGCGCAAGGTGGCGCTTGAAAGCAGCATCTGGAGCCTCCTGGCCGTTTCAGGGTTTTCGCAGGCAACCTCCGCCCCTAAAGCGGCGCCCATGATCATCTCCGAGGCGATCGTCCCGCCCGAAAAGGCGGCGATATCCCCCTCGAATCCTTTCGGCACCAGCTCCTCCCTGATCACAACTGACAGCCGTTTACAGCTCCCTAACTCAAGCCCCTTGGCGGTGTTCAGGATCGTCGCTTTGGGATCGATCAGCTCCGCGATCGATCTGGAGGCCTCTCTTACCGATTGGGCGGGGACGCAGAGGATCAGGAGATCGGCCCCCTTGACCGCTTCCTCCTCGTCCTCCGTGACCTTCACCCTCATGGGGAGCGGGACGGTCGGGTAATGGATGGGGTGGACGCGGGCCGTTCTGATGCGCGAGATGAGGTCGGCGTCCCTGCCGTAAAGCAGGACCTGGACGGAATCGTCTGAGGTGAACTTCAAACCCAGGTAGTGGGCGAGCGCGAAGCCGAAGGCGCCCGCCCCGTAAACCGTCAGCTTCATCAGAGGCTTTGGAACTTGTAGACGGCGTGTCTGAAGGCGAGGACGGAGCCGCCTATCGGGAGTTTGATCTTGATCGCATACTTCGAAAACCACTCTATCGTGCCGATGATCACCTCTCCGCCGCGCATAACCAGCATTATGGGCTTCTCCTCCTTGTAGGCCTTCTTGAGCGCCTCGTCCGGGATGTGGTATCTCTCCTTGCGCGGGATGACCGCCTTCAGGTTCTGGGATCTCACCTCTTCGTCATAGGTGATGGCCTGCTTGACCTTCTCCTCGTCCCTCACCTTGTAGCAGAACTTGATGTCGTGCATCGGGAACCTCTTTACCTCGCCGTCGACCACCAGGTCGATCTCATACTTGTATTTCTTCTTGACGGTGCAGAGGAGATGGGGGTGGTCGTAGATCTCGAAGATCATGGGGGTTTGGTTTTTGGCCTGCTTGGCCATGTAGATGTCGTCCAGGAGGATCTGCTTTTTCTTCTGTTTTTGCGGTTTCTGCTGAGCCTTTTTCGCTTTAGCGGCCCCCTGTTGTCTCTGGGCTGGTTTCTGCTGAGGCTTTACGGCCTTCGGCTTTGGGGGTTGAAACGGCGG
>QNBQ01000155.1 GCA_003645735.1 Candidatus Poribacteria bacterium | reverse complement strand
CGCTTGTTCCGGGCATCTCGGTTGTGCTAAAATAGAAAGCGAAAGGCTTAAAACCGGGGGCAGGAGGTTGCCATGAAGGAGATCAGAATCGGGATGATAGGTTACTCGTTCATGGGGAAGGCGCACAGCTTCGGATACAAAAACGTTGGGATGTTTTACGACCTGAAGGTCAAGCCGGTCATGAAGGTTATCTGCGGCAGGAAGCTGGAGGGAGTGAAAGCGGCCGCCGAGAGATACGGGTGGGAGGAGTATGAGACCGACTGGAGGAAGGTGATCGAGAGGGATGATATCGATCTGATCGACATCTGCACTCCTGGCCATCTGCACGCCGAGATGGCGATAGCCGCCGCCGAGGCGGGCAAACACGTCTTCTGCGAAAAGCCCCTGGCCAACTCGCTGGAGGACGCCAAGAGGATGCTGGAGGCCGTGCAGAAGGCCGGCGTCAAACACATGGTCGGCTTCAACTACAGAACCGTCCCCGCCATCGCCCTGGCCAAGAGGCTGATCGAGGAGGGGAGGTTGGGGGAGATATACCACTTCAGGGGGGTTTATCTGCAGGATTGGATCGTCGACCCCGATTTCCCCCTGGTCTGGAGGCTTGACGCCAAGATCGCCGGCACGGGGCCGCTTGGGGATCTGGCCGCCCACACTATAGACATAGCCCATTACCTTATCGGCGAGATAGAGGAGGTCGTGGCCCAGGAGAAGACGTTCATCAAAGAAAGGCCGGCGCTCGTCGAGAAGGTCAAGGGGACGGGGCTTGTGGAGGTGGAGGCCGACAAATCCAGAAAGGTGCCGGTCACGGTCGAGGACGCCACGATGTTCCTCGCCAGGTTCAAAAACGGCGCCCTGGGGGTCTTCGAGGCATCGAGGATGTGTCCCGGCAGGAAGAACTTCAACGGGTTCGAGATAAACGGCAGCAAGGGCAGCATCGCCTTTAACTTCGAGGATATGAACATCCTCTGGTTCTTCTCCCGGGACGATGAGGGGCACATCCAGGGCTTCAGGAGGATACTCGTGACGGAGCCGGAGCACAAATACTTCAACGTCTGGTGGCCCGCCGGACACATAATCGGCTACGGCGAGACGTTCGTCAACGAGATCTACAACCTGCTGGACGCCATCGCCGAGGACAGGATGCCCGAGCCCTCTTTCGAGGACGGGGTGAAATGCCAGAAGGTCCTGGAGGCGGTGGTCAAATCGGTCAAGGAGAGGAGATGGGTGAGGCTGGACGAGCTGTGATGTCGGGCTTGAATTGCCGGGGGCGGGCGATCGCCCGCCCCTAATTTTTGTGCTCGAAAGCCGGCTTGTTCGCCCCGTGAGGTTAATGCTAAAATCAGGTGGAGATCGGAAGGAGGTCGCGAGATGGCGTCGATAGAGGTGGTTAAGGGTCTGGTCAGGGAGGCGGACACGAAGATCGTCTTCATCGTCATAGATGGGGCGGGCGGACTTCCGCACCCCGAGACGGGCAAGACGGAGCTGGAGACGGCCCAAACCCCTAACCTCGACAGGCTGGCCGCCAAAGGGATCTGCGGGCTTCTCGACCCCATAAAGCGCGGCATCTCACCCGGAAGCGGCATCGCCCACCTCGCCCTCTTCGGCTACGACCCGTTCAAATACGAGATAGGGCGCGGGGCGATAGCCGCCTACGGGATAGGGTTCCCGATGGAGGAGAGGGACGTGGCGGCCAGGATGAACTTCGCCACGGTGGATGAAAGCGGCAACGTCATCGACAGAAGGGCCGGCAGGATACCTACCGAGAAGAACGCCGAATTGTGCCGGAAGCTGAGGGAGAGCGTCAAACTGGAGGGCGTCGAGCTTTTCGTCGAGCCGGTCAAAGACCACAGGGCGCTCCTCGTGTTGAGGGGAGAGGGGCTCTCCGATATGGTGAGCGATACCGATCCCGGCGCCACCGGCGTGCCGCCCAAGGAGCCTGAGGCGTTGGCGCCCGAGGCCCAAAGGACGGCCGAGCTGGTCAAGAGCTTCCTGAAGCAGGTTAAGGAGACGCTGAGGGACGAGAAGCCCGCCAACATGGTCCTGCTGCGCGGCTTCGCCAAAAAACCGAGCCTCCCCTCCATGTGCGAGGCCTATAAGATGAGGTGCGCCTGTATAGCGACCTACCCCGATTATAAAGGCGTGGCCAGGATGATCGGGATGGATGTCATCGAGGTCGGCTCCGAGGAGATAGAGGATGAATTTGAAACACTAAAGCGGATCTACGACGATTACGACTTCATCTTCCTCCACATCAAGAAGACCGACTCGTTGGGGGAGGACGGGAAGTTCGAGGAGAAGGTGAAGATGATCGAGAGGGTGGACGCCAACATCCCGAAGGTCGAGGAGCTGAACCCGGACGTCATAGTCGTAACTGCCGACCACTCCACCCCTGCGCTTTACAGGGCGCACAGCTGGCACCCCGTCCCGGTGGTCATCGTCGGGAGGCTGGTCAGGCCGGACAGAGTGGAAACCTTCTCCGAGAGGGAGTTCATAACCGGCGGGCTGGGCAGGTTCGAGGCCAAGGAGCTGATGACCCTGGTTTTGGCCCACGCCAACAGGCTTTCGAGGATGGGCGCCTGAAAAAAGAGGAGCGTGAGGGGGGATGAGGGATTACAGGGATATCTTCCCGCCGCTTCGCCCTCCCAGGCCGGAGCCGCCCTTTTACTGGCTCGCGAGGGAGAGATGGGAGGCGCTTGAGAGGAGGATAGATCAAGCGCGGCAGCTGTTCGTCAGGCCCGCCAGGAGATGGCTCAGGCTTCAGGTGGCCTATCATACCGAGCCGCTGAGGCTCTGGTATCGAGGCGAGATACTGAGCGGCAGGCCGCCCGTGGCCGATCTCCTCATAGCCATCAGGGAGGAGCGGACGAGGAGGGAGATAGCGGACGCGGTTCAAGGGGAGGGGTTCGCCGTCGTGACGACCGATTCCCCCTCGGCCCTATTGGGTCACCTTCAGATCACCAAGTTCCGGGGGGCGGTGATCGACCTGGAGCTGAGGAGGTTCAGAGGGTGGCCTATGATCCGGTGGATCAGGGAGAGGTTCCCCACGCTCAAGCTGATCGTCGTCGGCCCCCGCGACCCCGCCAACATCCACAGAGCAATGAGGCTGGGCGCCTTCAGCTACCTGGATAAACCGATCGATCCCTCAAAGCTTCTCACCTGCATCAGAAACGTGCTCTACACGCGTATAGAGGTCTGCCCCGTGGAAAGGCTCGGCATGCCGTGTGACAGATCGTGCGTCCCCGAAGGGACAGACATACAGAGGTTCGGACAGGGGTATGAGGAGCTGAGATGAGCGAAAGGTCGAGGCCCGACCCCGAAAAGGGGTCGCATAAGCTCGTAACGGTCATATTCGCCAAGATAACGGGCTTCAAACCGGAGACCGGCTCGCACGACGAGCTGGAGGAGCTCTCCCTGCGCAAAAGCGAAATGGACGCGGAGCTGGACCGGATCGTCTCCAAATACGGCGGCGTGGTGGACAAGATCATAAGGGAGTTCTTCATGGCCACCTTCGGGACGAGGATCTCCCACGCCGAGGCGCCGGCCAGAGCGGTTCTGGCGGCGATGGAGATCGTCGAGTGCGCCAAGAAGTTCGGCGTTGAGGCGCACGTCGGCATAAACACCGGGATGGCCTGGGTGGGGGCGATAGGGACGGAGCTGGACACCGATCTGACCGTCATAGGCGAGGCGGTCAACCTGGCCGCCAGGCTCAAGGATCAGGCCGGGCCGAACCAGATCGTCGTCAGCCGCGCTACCTACGAGAGAACCAGGGATCTCTTCCTCTTCAAACCCCTTCCCCCCGTTAAAGTGAAGGGGATCTCCAGGCCGGTTGAGATCTACGAGGTGGTCGGCAGGACGGAGAAAAGCGAGCTTATAGCGGCCCTCAGCGAGGACGAAGAGGAGAGGCTGGCGAGGATACAGGAGTCGATCCCCTCCTACCTCCGCGATAAGATCCTCAGCTCCAAAAGCAGGGTGGAGGGGGAGAGGAAGCTTGTGACGATGCTCTACTCCGACCTGAGCGGGTTCACAGCCCTTTCGGAGAGGTTCAAGGACAGGCCGGATATCATCGCCGCCGTGATCGACAGGTGCCACAAGGAGCTTGGGAGGATCATATACAAGTGGGAGGGGGTCGTCGATAAGCTGGTGGGGGACGAGATAATGGCGATCTTCGGGGCGCCGGTCATACACGAGGACGACCCCGAACGGGCGATAATGGCCGGGCTGGAGATGCTGGAGAGGATGAAGAGCCTCAGCAGGGAGCTGTCCGAGGAGTTCGGAACCCCGCCCCTTAACATCCACATCGGCATAAACACCGGCAGGGTCTCCATAGGCAACATCAGCCTGGAGGGCGGGCTGAGGATGGATTACACCGTCATAGGCGAGCCGGTCGAGCTCGCGGAGAAGCTGGAGGAGATCTCCGAGCCGGGCCAGATCGTCGTGGGCGAGAGCACCTACAGGCTGACCCGCGCCTCTTTCGATTTCAAGCCGCTGGGCGAGGTGGAGGTGGGCGGCAGGAGGGTGAGGATCTACGAGGTCCTGGGCAGGAAGGCCGTCCCCGAGCCGAAAAGGGGGGTCAAGGAGCTTAGGAGGCCCCCGCTCATAGGGAGGGATGAGGAGCTTAAGGCGCTGTTGAACGCCGCTGAGGAGACGCTCAAAGGCAGGCGGACGATCGTCTGCATCATCGGCCAGGCCGGGCTGGGCAAATCGAGGCTGAAGGCCGAGTTCAAGGAAAGGGTGGCCGATAGGATGGAGTGGCTCGAATCCTTCTGCCTCCCCCACACCCAAAAGCTGAGCTACTCGCTCTTCGCGCCCCTGTTCCGCCGATACTTCGGGATAGATGAGGCCGATCCACCTCAAACGGCCCTTCGGAAGATAAAACACAAGCTGGAACGGCTCTTCAAATCCCGACCGGAGGCGATCGACGAGATCTCCCCCTTCATGGCCCATATGCTCTCGATAAGATCGGAGGAGGTCGATCGCAAGCTCGCCTTCCTTGAGCCCCAACAGGTGAGGGATAGGATCTTCATCTCCGTTAGGGAGACCCTCTCGGCACACGCCGCAAAACGCCCCCTCATCCTCGCCCTGGACGACCTGCACTGGATCGATCCGCTATCCCTCGACCTGATCCACTTCCTCATCCAAACCCTCCCCGAGGATCTGCCCCTGATGTTGATCTGCATCTACCGGCCCGAGAGAACCGATCCGTGCTGGAGCATAGGGGAGATGGCCTCCAAGATGGAGGGATATGTCGAGGTGACCTTGGGGAAGCTCTCCAGGGAGGAGAGCAGACGGCTTCTGGAGGCGCTCATAGACCTGGAGGACGCCGAGGAGCTGAAGGAGCTGATCCTCGACAGATCCGACGGCAACCCGTTCTACATGGAGGAGATCCTCAGATCGCTCATAGATGACGGGGTTTTGGTCGAGAGGGAGGGG
>QNBQ01000154.1 GCA_003645735.1 Candidatus Poribacteria bacterium | reverse complement strand
TCGGTCGACGGCTCAAAGCCCATGAACAGGGGACAGGTCAGGGAGTTCCTGCTCGATACCTCGAAGCCCGTCGAGGAGAGGTTCGAGGTTCTGTATCGGTATCTGCCCTACGTGAGGCACTCCTCCTACGCCAGGGCGATGTGGATAGCTCTGAAGGAGATCTACGGCTACGACGACATCACGCCCCAAAACTACCTGGAGATAACCGAGAAGATGAGGGAGATGAACAGGCCGGGGATCTACGAGGAGGTGCTGGTCAAGAAGGGGAGGATAAAGTTCGCCCTGACGCAGGCCGGTCGAACCGATTACGAAAACCCCTTCATGGTGCCCGTCCTGCCGATGGGATACCTGACCCAGTTCCCCAGAGGCAGGAGGGATGTGGAGGAGAGGGGTGCGAAGCTGGGGATGACGATAAACACGCTCGACGATTACATCGAATACTGCGGCGAGAGGATCAGGAGGTGGAGGGATGAGGAGAGGGTCGTCGGGCTGAAGACGGTCAGCGTCCCCTACCGGGAGGCGCCCTCCGACTCCGAAGCTAGGGGGCTTTTCGCGAAGCTGATGGGGCACGGCAGGCTGGAGGGCGGGGAATCGGCGGCTCTGGAGGCCTATCTGAGGGATAAGGTGCTGGAGATCTGCGGGCGGGAGGGGTTCGTCGTGGCGGTTCACTCCGGGGTCTGGGACGACTTCAGGAACCTCGACCCCCGCCACAGCATCCCGCTCTTCATCAGGTTCCCCGACACGAAGTTCGACCTCTATCACATGGGGATGCCCTGGGTGAGGGACGTCGTCTTCATCGGCGGCAACTGGCACAACGTCTACATCAACTGGTGCTGGAGCCATATCGTCAGCTACTACATGGCCCAGTCGGGGATACTCGAATACCTCGACTACGTGCCGGTCAACAAGATCATAGCCTTCGGCGGGGATTACTCGGCGCCCTGCCTCGAGAAGGTCATAGGCCACCTGAGGATGGCCCAGGAGAACATAGCGACCGCTCTGGCGAGGGCGGTGAGGGACGGGAGGATGAGCGTCGATCAGGCGATAGAGGCCGCGCGGATGTGGTTCTGGGATAACCCCGTGAGGATCTACGATCTGAACCGGCTGGCCAGCTAGCTCCTAAGCCCCGCGCCCCTTATCATCGCCCTCTGGGTGAACATATCATCGGGGATGCCCGTGTTATACTTCACATCCTCGATGAGGATAATCGTCTTGTGCCTTTTCCTCTCGTTGTCCATCCGGAGCTCCATGGCCGTCCATATGCCGTTCACCTTCTCGACCCTCGGGACGGTCATCCTCTTGATGAACCTCCCCTTCTTGTCGTAGAAATCGGCCCTCACGATCATCCATATATCCTCCCTCACCCACGCCACCTTCCTGCCGTAGACCGATTTGCCCTTCTCCTTCGGGACGCTCTCCACGACGTAGCATTTATGGCCGTCGACGACCTCCTCGCCGATCAGCTTATGCCGGTAATCCTCCACCCTCCACTCGCCCAGATCCTCGTATGTGAAATCGGTTCCCATGAAGTAGTCGCCCCGCCTCGAGGAGGCGATGCGCCTCACCTTCCTGAGGGCGGGGATGTAGATCCACTGCGCGCCCTCCCCTTCGCTAGGATCCCAGCTCAGGAAGGCCGTCCCTTTCACATCCGCGGGCGCCAGGAAGAAGATGATCTTTCTGACCCCGTCCTCGTAATCCTTCCTGAACATCCTGACCTTCCTCACCCTCACCTGTCCGCGCTTGTTTATCAATTTCATCGTCGTGTCGGCGATCATATCCTCGCCGTCATCCCTCCCCTTCACCCTCCTCATCACCTCCTCGCCCGTCAGCTCGGGATACGCCGCCCCCAGGCCCAAAAGGAAGGCCAATCCGATCGAAAGGGCGAGCCTCAGCCTCATCGCTTCACACCTCCGAACAGGAATTTAGGCCTCAAAACTCCCAAAACGGCGGGCATCAATATGAGCGCCCCCAAGTAGCAGACGACGATCGACGTGTCTATTAGCCAACAGAAGAAGTAGATGGGAAGGAAGCCCGAAACAAGCCCCACCGAAAAGCCGACCACGACGGACAGGGCGTTGTAGGTTATCGCCCTGCCGGTGTTGATGAGCGTCCTCCTCAGGGCATCGCCCATCCCCCTCCCCTCCCTCAGCTCCGATCTGTAGCGCCAGATGAAGTGGATCGTGTAATCCACGCCCACGCCTATCATCACGCTCGATATCATCGCCGTGGCGATAGAAAGCTCCACCCCGAAATAGCCCATCATCCCGAAGACCATCGCCAACGCGACGCTGAACGGCATGGCGCAGATGAGTCCTCCCACAAGCGACCTGAAGGTCAGCGAGGTGACCAGAAGTATGAGGAAGGCCGAGATGATCAAACTCCTTATTTGAGCCTTCACGATGATCGACATCAGCTCCTTGAACAAGACGGCGAAACCGCTGACCTCCATCGTCAGATCGCCGGAGCCGAACCTCCCGCCCAGATATGACCTTATCCTCTCGACCACATCGGCTATCTCAGCTGAGCTGTTCGTCTTGAGCGTGACGAGGATCTGGGCGTTTTTGTAGTCATAATCGACGAGCCGATCCAGCTCCTCGGGCGAGGCTGAGACGGAGTAGAGCAGCAGGTATTGGGCGATGAGGTCGCGCGACTCCGGTATCCTGTAATACCGGGGATTGTCGGCGTGCATCGCTTTGTTCAGCCTCAGGAGGTAATCGACGATCGAGAGGGTTGATCCCACCTGGGGGAGCGACTCGACCTGCTCCTGAACCTCCCTGATCCTCTTGAGCGTATCGGGCGACTTTATATCGCCGGAGACGACGATCGACATCCCCACGCTCCCGGCCAGCCTTTCGTTTGCCAGCCGCGTCGCCTTGACGATCTCGGCCTCCGGCTTGAAGTAGTTGACCGGGTTTGTATCGACCCTCACTTTAGGTATGCCGCTCATGGCCGCCAGCGCCAGGGCGACTGTTCCGAGGAGGACGAGCCGGCTGTGGGCGGCCGAAAAGCTTCCCAACCCGCCCATGACCCTGGAAAGCCATTTCCACCTCCCGCCGGCGGGGCCGACCTCCGGGAGACGCATCAGGCTCAGCGAGGCGGGGATGAAGGTGATGCTGAAAATGAATGCGAGCGCCACCCCGACGCAGATGAAAAGGCCCGCGACGCGGGAGGGAGGCATGGGGTGGGATAGCAGCGAGCTGAAGCCGATCATCGTCGTCAGCCCCGCAAGCGTTATGGGAACGCCGATCTCCCTGGCCGCCCTATAAACAACCTCCCTCCTCGGCCCGCCCGACGCCGCCTCCTCGTAGTATCTCGCGACGATGTGAATGCCGTAATCGTTCGCCACCGCGAGCAGAGAGACCGGTATGAGCAGGCAGCTCATCGTAAAAGGTTGCTTGAACAGGGCCATCAACCCGAAGGTCGCTGTCACGCTGAAGGCGACCGCCGCCGTCGGGAGGAGCACCCCCCTGACCGTCCCGAAGCTCAGGTAAAGCAGGATCAACATCAAGGCGATCCCGATCGGCAGAAACTTCTCGATGTCCGACCTCATCCCTATCCCTATCAACGCCTTCATGACGGACGTCCCCGTCAGCCTGAACTCAAGATCAGGATATGCCGACCTATACCGCTCTATGATCTCCTCAACCGACCTGTAAAGCTCCTCATCGGGGACGCCCGGCTCGGGGACGCATGAGATGACCGCCGTTGTGCCGTCGGATGAGATGATCCTCCCGACGAACAGCTCATCCGATAACGCCACCCTCCTAAGCTCCTCAAGCTTCGCCTCGTCCTCCGGAACCTCCTCCACCAGAGGATGTATATCGATCCCCTCCTCCGTCCCGCTTATCCAGTAGACCGTGAAGAGGCTCGTGACCCTCTCGATCCCGTCCAGATCCTCCAGGTCATGCGTCAGCCCCTCCACCGCCTCAAGCGGGCGTTTCTTGAAGATATCATCGGCTTTGACGAGGACGATGACCGACTCGGTGCTGCCGAACAGCTCCTCGACCTCGTCCATCCGCTTGATGAGCGGATGATCCTCGGGGAACATGCTTTCGACGCTGGGGTCGAATTTCAGCTTGGGCACCAGAAGTCCCAGGGCGACGGCGATCAGCGCGAAAAGCGCTATGACGATCGCCGGATGATCGACCGAGAACCGAACTATCCCGCCCATCCAGCGCCTCCCATGGGGTTGAGCTGAGGCCGAAATTCAATTATAATCCACCGCGTGAGGTTCCATCAACCGAGGGGGTGAGGTATGCTCGAAGAACGGCTGAAAAAGCCCAGGAGATGGAACGCCAGATGGATATGGGCGCCGGGGAGCGGCGCGGAGGGCAACGTCTACGTCTACTTCCGCAAGGAGTTCGAGCTGAACCGCCCCCCGCGCGGCTTCAAGCTGCTCATCTCGGCCGAGACATACTACCGGCTCTTCATAAACGGACGGCTCGTCGGCCAGGGGCCTCCCCTCTCCCAGCCCTTCTTCAAATACTACGACGAGAGGGAGGTCGATGAACACCTGAGGGAGGGCGAGAACTGCATCGCCGTCGTGGTCTACTACGTCGGAAAGGTCAGGGAGGGGATCGATCCTTCGAGGGGAGGTCTGCTTCTGGAGCTGATAGACGGGGAGGGGAGGACGGTTTTGGGAAGCGGGCCCGATTGGAGATGCCTCCGCTCGCCCGCGCACGCCAGGAACACGTTCGCCTTCCGCATGAACTACGCCTTCCCCTACCAGGAGGTCTTCGACGCCCGGAGGGAGCCCCAGGGGTGGAGGGAGGTCGGGTTCGACGATTCCTCCTGGGAGCGGGCGATCGTGGTCAACGAGGGGGGCGTTTCGGATCGGCCTCCGGGGGCGATGCCGTGGATGCGGCTCGTGCCGCGCGACATCCCCTTCATGAGGGAGGAGCCGCTTCTGCCGGAGAGGATCGAGAGGGTCGAGGAGAACCTGGAGCTGGCCAACCGCACCCGCCCCGAGGATCTCTCCATCGCCCTCTCGATGCCGGGCCGGCCCGTCCGCTACAGCCGGGTCGAGGGGGCGGAGAACCTCCTCAGGGAGGAGGGGGAGACGGTCTTTCAGTGCAGCACCGAACATCTCAAGGGGTTCTTCGACGGGATCTACGACCCATCGGTCGTGCTCGACTTCGGCAGGGTGATAACCGGGCACATCGAGATAGAGCTCAGGGGGGTTAAGGGCGGGATCGTCGACATCGGCTACGCCGAGCGGCTGATAGACGGCCATTTCAACAACGCCTTGGAGGGGCAGTTCGCCGACAGGCTCATCATGAGGGACGGCGAGCAGACCTTCCGCCCCTTCGCCTGGAGGGGGTTCAGATACGTGAAGCTGAGGTTCAGGTCGTGTTTCGAGCCGGTGATCGTCCGCTCCGTCCGGGCGATCGCCACGACCTACCCCTACGAGGAGCGCGGAAAGTTTGAGAGCGACGATGAGACGCTCAACGCCGTGTTCGATATATG
>QNBQ01000153.1 GCA_003645735.1 Candidatus Poribacteria bacterium | reverse complement strand
GTTCTGCTGGCGCAGCTGCCGAAGCTCGAGGAACAGACCGATATACGCGATCGGAACGCCTCATATCTCGCGAGGAAGCTCGAGGGGATCGAGGGGATAAAGCCACAGAGGCGGGATGAGAGGGTCACGAAACACGCCTATCACCTCTTCATCTTCAAGTTCGACGACGAGCTCTTCGGGGTGTCGAGGGATAGGTTCATCGCCGCCCTTCGGGCCGAGGGGATACCCTGCTCCGCGGGATACAACCCGCTTTACCGGGAGAGGATGTTCCAAACCGATATCTACCGCTGCCCGGTCGGTTGTCCGTATTACAAGGGACAGATCGACTACTCAAAGCTTCACCTGCCTAACGTCGAAAAAGCCTGCCGCCAGGCGGTCTGGATCTTCCAGAGCGTCTTCCTGGGGACGAAGGAAGACATGGACGACATAGCCGGGGCGGTGGAGAAGGTGATCGAGAATATAGATGAGCTTAAATCCGCGGAGGAAAATTGTTAACATCCCTCCCCTCTTAAAGGGAAAAATTGTTCGCCTGTAAACAGCCTTTTACAGCCCGTTAATTCCCGTAAACCCTTCAAACCGGTGGCTCGGCCGCCTCCTCCGAGAGGGGCGGCCGCTTATGTTTATGAACTTAAACATCCCTGTGCATCTGTTTGCGCTTAGCCCGCCGAGCCCTTGTTTCGAGGGATTTCCGCTTCTGAAAAGCCTTGCACGGATTTTGCATATCTATGAGAGGAGCCGAAGCGGCGAGGGGTGAGGAGATGGCCAGGCGGAGGAAGGTTCTGCTGATAGACGATGAGCCGGAGATAATCGAGACGGTGAAGTTCCTGCTCGGCCTGAAGAACTTCGAGGTCGTTGCGGCTATGGACGGCGTCGAAGGGCTCGAAAAGGCCAAGAGCGAGAAGCCCGATCTGATACTCCTCGACCTGATCCTCCCTAAGCTGAACGGCTATGAGGTGTGCGCTAGGCTGAAGAGGGATCCCGACACGAAGGACATACCCGTTCTCATCCTGACGGCCAGGGATGAGGCCGAATCCATTCTGAGGGCTTACAGGGCCGGGGCAGATGAATACATAGTCAAACCCTTCACCACAACCGTTTTGCTCGAGAAGATCAACAAACATCTCCCGGCCGCCAAAGGCTCAACGGCTTAAAACTTTGAGGAGGTGAGGCGACCATGATGAGGTTTAGGAAGTTCAGAAAAGGTTTCACTCTGCTTGAGATCCTGCTCGTTGTCGTGATACTGGGGATTTTGGTCGCCATAGCTATCCCCCGCTTCACCGGGGGAGCGAAGGAGGCCAAGATAAACGCCTGTAAAGCGAACATAGCGCTGATAAACACTGTCTGGGAGCTCGACTACATCAAGAACGGGGAGTGGAGAGATCTCGACGACCTGCTAAACGATAAGAATTACTTCCCCGACGGTCCGCCTAAATGCCCGTTCGGCGATCCCTACGAAGACAAAGACGGCGATCACAGGGTGGATCCCCACAACCACGAGTGATGTCCTAACCGGGTGCCCCCTCACCCCTCAGCCGCTCGAGTTGGGGATGCGCCCCGTATCGGGGTGCATCCCCCCTTATCCCTTTTCGAGGAGGGGATCCGGGTGAGGAGGAGAAGGCTAGGCGACATACTACTTCAGGAGGGGCTGATAACCGAGAGGGAGCTGGGCGAGGCGCTGGAGGAGCAGAGGAGGACCGGCGATAGGCTGGGCGAGATCCTCGTCAAACGGGGGCTCATCACCTTCCAACAGCTGGGAAAAGCGCTCGAAAAGCAGCTCGGCATACCATACGTCAACCTCTCCGAGGTGGAGATCCACCCCCAGGTCGCCAGGTTGATACCCGAGGAGCTGGCCAGGAGATACACCTGTATACCCGTTAAGATCGAGAACAACTGGCTTTATGTCGCCTTCTCCCCTCCGATAAGCCTAAAGACGGTCGAGGAGATAAAGCTGAGGACCGGCCTGCGCATAAGGCCGATGATAGCCACCCGGACCGAGATACTCAAAGCGATCAACCACTACTTCAGCGTCGATCAGGCCGCCAAACAGGCCATAGCTGACATAAGGTTTCACGAGCTCGCCCCTTCGGGGGAAGAGGAGGAGCTCGAGGCCCTCGTCAAGCTGGGGGAGGATCCCGTCATAGAGCTGGTCGATTACATAATCCAGGGCGCCATCAACGCGGGGGCCAGCGATATCCACTTCGAACCTCAATACCCCGAGATGAGAGTCAGATACAGGATAGACGGCGTGCTGCACGATGTGACCGTGATACCCAAATACGTCGAGCAGGCGGTGATCTCCAGGATCAAGGTCATGGCCGACATGGACATAGCCGAGAAGAGGCGTCCCCAGGACGGACATATCTCGATCGAGAAGGACGGCAGGGAGCTGGACATAAGGGTGTCGACCGTCCTGACGGTCAACGGCGAGAAGGTCGTCATGCGCATACTCGACAAGGAAGCCCTGAAGATGGAGCTGGAGGAGATAGGCCTTTCGGAGGAGGACGAGAGGAGGGTCAAATCGCTCATCGCCAGGCCGCACGGGATGCTGCTCGTGACGGGGCCGACCGGCAGCGGCAAGACCACGACCCTTTACTCCATCCTCAGGAAGTTCGATTCCAAGGAGCTGAACATCATAACGATAGAGGATCCGGTCGAATACAAGCTGGACGGGGTGAACCAGATACAGGTCAACCCGGCCATAGATATGACCTTCGCCAAAGCGCTCAGGACGATCCTCAGGCAGGATCCCGACATCATCATGGTCGGCGAGATAAGGGACGTGGAGACGGCGGATATAGCGATACAAGCGGCCTTGACCGGGCATAAGGTTTTAAGCACCGTGCACACGAACGACGCCCCCAGCGCTATAGTCAGGCTGATGGACATGGGCGTGGAGCCTTACCTCATAGCGGCCTCCGTAAACGGCGTCATCTCCCAGAGGCTGGTGAGGGTGATCTGCCCTGAGTGTAAAGAGGAATATGTTCCGAGCGAGGAGGAGATCGCGAAGCTGGGGATCGAGCCGAAGCGGGCGGCTGAGATTAGGCTTTTCAGGGGAAAGGGCTGTCGGTTCTGTTTCCACACCGGCTATAAGGGCAGGACGGGTATATTTGAGGTCATGGAGATAAGCGAGAGGATAAGGAGGCTGATCGTCGAGAGGGCCTCCACGGATGAGATCAGGGAGGCCGCCGTGGAGGAGGGGATGAGGACGCTGAGGCAGGACGCTGTCGCCAAGGTGCTTAAAGGGATAACCACCGTCGAGGAGATAGACCGCGTGATATTCGCCGAGGGGTGAGAACATGCCCGTCTTCAGCTACACCGCAAGGGACAGCACCGGCAGGCTTGTAAAGGGAACGGTTGTGGCGGAAAACGAGTCGGAGGCGAGGGCGAGACTCAGGAAGATGGGGTTGTATGTGACCTCGCTGTCAAGGGCCGGCGTGTTGAAGGCCCCTATCGGGAGGAGGGTGAGCTTGACGGAGCTGGCGCTTTTCACGGAGGAGCTGGCCGCCATGCTCGATTCGGGCCTGTCGCTGTTGAGATCGGTCGAGACCTTGGCCCAGCAGGTCGGAAACCCCAGGCTGAGGAGGGCGTTGAGGGAGATCAGGAGCGATTTGAGGAGGGGGATGTCGTTGGCCGACGCGCTCGAAGAGCATCCGGACATCTTCTCTCCGTTTTATGTGAGCATCGTGAGAGCGGGTGAGACGAGCGGCGCTCTTAAAGAGATGCTGTTCCGCCTCGCCGGGTATCTGGAGTCGGAGGCGGATCTCAAAGGAAAGGTAAGGTCGGCGCTGGCCTATCCAACGCTGGTCGCGTCCTTCGCGACCATGTCGGTGTTCTTCCTCACCTTCTTCGTGGTTCCCAGGTTTTCGGAGGTGTATGCTAAGATGGGCGCGCCCCTGCCGCTGCCGACGCTGCTGCTGGTCAGCTTGAGCAGGGCTGCCGTGAAGTTTTGGTGGGCGATCGTCGGGGCGCTGTGCATCGGCTCGTTCGCCTTCCTGAGATGGATAAAGAGCAAAAGAGGAAAGATGTGGTTTGATAGATTGAAGCTAAAGTTTCCGCTCGTCGGGGAGCTGAACCGAAAGGCCACCGCCGCTAGGTTTTTAAGGGTTGCCGCCTCCCTCATAGGCAGCGGGATACCCGTCGATGAGACGCTGAGGGTTATGGAGGAGCTTTTCAGGGGAAACGCCGTGTTGAGCGAGCTTGTGATCAAGCTGAGGAGGAGCGTCATAAGAGGGGGGAGGTTCGCGGCGGTGCTGGCCGAAAGCGACCTCTTTCCCCCCGCAGCCCTCCAGATAGCGGCCACGGGGGAGGAGACCGGCGAGCTGGGCAAGATGTTGGACAGAAGCGCTCGATTCCTCGAGAGGGAAACCGAGGTCGCCATAAGGAAGATGGTCAACACGATAACCCCGCTCGTCACGGTCATATTGACCGTGATCGTCGGGTTCATCGTCATCTCGGTCTACCTGCCGATGTTCGAGGTGATGGGGAGGGTCCGCGGATGAGAAGAGGGCTGACGCTCATAGAGCTGATCGCGGTGTTGAGCATAATGGCTGTTCTCCTGGCGATATCTGTGCCGAAGCTGGCCCCCATCTTTATCTGGAGGGTGAAGGCGTCCTCGGCGGCCAGGGAGATCGCGTCCAAACTTCTATATGTGAGGTCGGAGGCGATCTCGGCTTCGACCAGGTGCTCGATCAAGTTTTTGCCGTCGGCCGGGCCGTTCAAGCGGTATGTCATAAGGAAGAGGATCGGGAGGGGATGGGAAACGATCGAGGAGGGAAGGCTGCCGGCCGATGTGAGGGTGGAAGGCGATCCGGAGTTCATCTTCGAGCCGCTCGGAAACTCCAGCTCGGGATCTCAGCTCAGGGTGAGCGGCGGGGATCAGCTCTATCTCATCTCCGTCGATCCGGTCACGGGAAACGTGGAGGTGAGGAAGGGGTGAAGGGGTTCACGCTGATCGAGCTCCTGGCGAGCGCCGTCATAGTGGCGATCGCGCTCATACCGATATCGAGGGCCGTTTTGGGACTGATGGAATCGGAGGCCATTTCCGAGAGGATGACGAAGGTGGCCATGTTGGCCAGGGCGAAGATGGAGGAGGTGAAGAGGATCGCCGCTGCCGATTTCGGTCTCGACCTCTCAAGCTCAGGCTCCTTCCCCCCTCCGAACGGCTCGTATCGATACACCGTGCGCGACGACGGCGATCCGGTCATGAAAACGATTTCGGTGACGGTTTGGTTCGACGAGGATGGGGACGGCCGGCTTGATGATGAGGAGATCAGTTTAGAGCTGATAACTAGGTTCACGAGGCGGGATTGATATGGCCAGGGGAGGGTTTACGCTTATAGAAGTTCTGCTGGTCAGCCTCCTGCTGGGGGTCTTGCGGCTTGTCATAATCCCTCATCTCGATATCGGACTGCCGGTTTTGGCCAGCTCGACGTCGTCAAGCCAAGCAGTTCAGCGCGTCACGGTGGCGG
>QNBQ01000152.1 GCA_003645735.1 Candidatus Poribacteria bacterium | reverse complement strand
TCGGAGGAGACGTGGGTCTTGAGGTCGGTCCTGTGCCTGAACTCCAACAGGATGACCACGTTGAACCCCATCCACTCGCCGCGGTTCAGCGCCTGGATGACCAGCGTCCTGGTCTTCATCGTCGGCCTGTAAAGCTCCGAAACCCTCAGCGCCTCGCCCTGGGCCTTGCGGAAGATGTCGAGGTAGTTCTCGAAGTATTTGTCCTTGTTGATGAACCGCCTGAACTGGAACCCGCCGATTATGGTCATCCTCTGGGTGAACTGGTAGTCCAGCCTGATCAGCTCGACGATCTCACGGGAATCCTGGTTATATCTCAGGTACTCCTCGGTCATCGGGTGGGTGGGACCGTAGAGCCTGTAGTTGAGGGCGTAGATCTTCTCCGATCCGGGCGGCTGATACATCTCCTCCGGTTTCCTGTCCCAGTTTTTGGTGTAGATGTATTTGAACATCGGGGTGAGCGTCAGCTCCTCGCCCAGCCTCTCCAGGATCGGCAGGTTGCCCAGCGGTATCTCATACTTGGTCTTGAAGATCCAGGTGTTCTGTCTGATTGATCTGTCGGGGTATCTCCTGTCCTTCCAGTTCGCCTTATTGAACAGCAGCTCGGGGTCGGGGTAGAACGGATACTCCCTCATCTCGCCGCTGGCCCTGATCTGCTGCTCAGGATACCTGAAGTCGATCCTCTCGTCGATCTCCTCGGTCTCGGGGTCGTCCAGCCTGATCGCCTCCTCATCCGAGGGCTCATACTGCTTCTGGAAGACCAGGAGCAGCTTGGTCTCCAGGGTTAGGTTCGGTATGGCGGTATACATGAACTGGAGGGTGGTTGTGTTGACCCTGGCGTTGTAGAAGTCGAGGGCGTCGGTGACCTCCGAAGGCTCGATCTCGCCGGGACGCAGCGTGATGGTGTAGTCGGGGATGCTGTCGCGGACGAACTCAAGCCTGTTCTGGAACAGGATCGTGCCGAAGTCAGGGATATCCCTCTGGTAGATGATGTGGAGGTATTTGGTGTCGTTCTTCCTGGCGCTGGAGACCTGTTTCTCGTTCAGCCAGCCCAGCTTGAGGGTGAGGTTTTCGAGGATATCCCAGTTGATCGTGATGTGGAACCCCTTCCTGTCGATGCCGTAGGGGTAGTCCGGCTCGTAGTCGTCCTCCAGGGTATCGATGACCCTGTTGTGGTTGAGGTCGACGATGTCGCTGAATATCGGCGGGTCGGCCTCGAATATCAGGAAGTCCTCCTGGTAGTCGAGAATTCCGTTCATGTCGCGGTCATCCGCCCTGGGCAGAACGCCGTCGTAGTCCTCGGAGTCGGGCCAGTCGTCGTTATCGTCGTCGTCCTCTATCAGCCAGTAGTTGCCCTCGTCTATGGGCGGGGCGGTCTCGCCGGGCGCCTCGCCCGACCTGGGCAGCCTGTAGACCTCGTCCCTGTCGGTGTTGGCGCCCAAGCCGAAGTAGGTCGTGGTGTAGCCGGGGTCGATGTGGTAGAATGAGGCCTCGGCGAGGATGTTCTCGGTGAACCTGCCCTTCAGGTGGACGAACCAGGCCTTCTCATACTGATCGTTGTTCTTGCCGCCCAGCTTGGCGGAGAACTTCTCGCCGTCGCAGGCCGAGAACGGCGGGATGGCCGTCGGATCGTTGGGGTCGTAGGTTTCGAGCAAGCCGAAGTCGATGTTCTCCTTCGAGACGGTCGGATACTGTTTGTATTTGACGTTTATGGCGTATTGGGCGTTGACGTAGACGTTCAGCTTGGGGATGGTGCCCTCGATGTCGACGCCGTAGATCGCTGCCCCTCTGGCGGCCCCGTATTTGTATCTGATCGTCTTCTTGTTCCACTTCTCGGGGTTCATCTCTATGGCGGCCCTCTTCTCGGGCGAGGCGATGAAGTCGCCCTCCTGGCCGACGTTCCCCTCGGCCTGTATGACATCCCTGAACGGCATGAGTATCCTTCCGAACTCGTCCATCAGGAGCCACGGGCCGGTGGGGTCGCCCTCGTTTTCATGGCTATAGCCGACGACCTCGATGTAGTAATCGCCGGCGACCTCCATCTCGAACTCGATCGATTTGACCGTGCGGATGTCCTCGATGAACCCTTCTCTGACCAGCTCCTCCAGATCCAGCACATACTGGAACGAATCGAAGCCGTTTGCGACCTGCCAGCGTCCGATCCTCTCGCCGCCGGTGCTGTCGGGGTCGGGCGTCCCGTCGGGCAGGATTGTGGGCTGGACATCGTCAGGCGTCACGACTATAGGCGGTTTCTTCTCCTCGGGCAGGAGGTTGCCCTGTTCGTCCCTCTTCTGCTCGACGATGTAGATCTTCATCCCGGCGAAGGCGGCTCCCGCCCTCTCGTCCTCGGGGGAGTCATCCCTGAAGGTGATGACGATCTTGTAGGGCGGGGTGTTGGGGACGCATCCCGTTATGGGGTTTTCAGGGCGCTGAGGGTGTCTTCTGCTGAGCAGGATGGCGGTGAACCCCACCCTAAGTATATCCCCGAGCAGCCCCTGGGCGCGGAACCCGTAGAGGTGGGCGCTTTCCACCCAGGTCGCCGGGCCGTCGCCCTCATGCGTTCCGGTTCTACGCCCCTTCGTCTGGCCCAGGATGTTCTGACCGACTATAACCCTGGGCAGCCTGATCGGGTTGGAGATCCTAGAGTGCAGCAGGGTGAACATGTGCCTTTCGCGGGACAGGGAGATGTCCCACCTGAACCCGTCGAACTCGGTCTTCCTGATGATGTAGGGGCAGTTGAAGAGGGTTTCGGGCTTCAGCCTCAGGTAGTCGCCGATTGCGAACTCGGTGTGCCTGCCCCTGTAGGTGTCCTCGGTCAGGATCGTGTGATCCAGCTGGGCACCGTAGCGGTCGCCTTCGAGCTGCCCGTCCCAGGCTTCGGCGAGATTGCCCTTCTCGTCAAACTGTTTCTCCTCCTTGTAATGCCATACCTCGTTGCCCTCAAGCAACGCCCTTCCGAACAGATCGTAGAAGAATTGGGGTTGCTCTTGAAGCTCAAACCTATCGGAGAATTTCGCATCTCCCTCGACGACCGGCATCAATGGCTCTTGCGGTCCCAAGGGGGCGCACCCGTTTAGGAGCAGCCCTCCCAAGAGGACCGTGGATGCTGCCAAAAGGCTTAAGAGGGGTCTTTGCATCTTCCTCATTACGTTTCCTCCTTGAGGGTTTTTGCCTTGAGATTTCGAAAGCTTTCAGCTGTGGGCAGCCTTGTAATACTTTATGGCCAAACCGGCTGCCCCCATTATTCCGGCCTTATCAGGCCCCAACTCGGTCGCCTTTATCATGGGCTGGCTTTCTATCAACCCGTCCTCCTCCAGCACCGCCTTCATAGCCGGCAGCATCAGATCCAGCGACCTGGAGATGTTGCCCGAGAAGACCACCGCGTCCGGCTCGCATACCCTTTTCAGGTTCCATATCAGCTTGCCGAGGTAGTAGCCGACCTTTGCGTAGACCAGCAACGCCGCTTTATCCCCCTCCCTCGCCAGTTCGGCTATCGGCTTCGGGTCGAGCTTGTCAGGAGGTATCCCCCAAAGCTTCGATTCGGGATGCTCCAACATCACCTGTTTCGCTATCCTCTTGATCCCCTCGATCGAGACGAACGCCTCGGCGCATCCCCTGGAGCCACAGCCGCAGGTGGGGGCGGAAGGGCTTGAATCGATGATGATATGTCCCAGCTCGGCGGGCCGCACCATGTTGCCGTCGATGATGATGTAGCCGCCCAGCCCCGTCCCCAGGGTGAACCCCACGAGCGTTCTGACCTTCTCATCCCTCCCCACCCCGTAGAACCACTCCGCCCATCCGGCCGCGTTGGCGTCGTTCTCCATCAGGAACAGGACTCCCGGGAACCTCCTCAGATACTCCCGTTTGAGCGGGAACCTGTTCATGCCTGGTATGTTCGGGCTTATCAGGATCTGCTCTATCTCGGCGGGGTCCTTCGCCCCTTTCGGGCCGAGCGTGCCGGCCGTGGCGAAGCAGACAGCTCCGATCTGATCCTTGGTGAACCCCTGCTTTTCAAGCAGCTCCTCGGTTGAGCTGCAGATCCCCTCGAAGATCTCCTCGCCGGGCAGGGATGAGTCGATTTTGTGGGCCGTGGAGGCCAAAAGCTCGCCACTATCGATGTCGAACAACCCTATCCCGCAGCTGGTGCCTCCCAGGTCATACCCAATCGCTATCCTGTCGCCCACCTAAGCCCTCCTCCAGGGGTTTTACGTCCAATATTTTATCGCAAAGCGATACCAAACGCAAGAGCTTGAAGCCGAGTTCACATACAGTATCTGACGGCGTTTTTGAAGATCGCCAGCCCATCGCCTTCCTCCGGAAGCTCCTCCCTCGTCCAGCGGGGGTGTTGATACCTCCAGACGTATCTTTCGGGGTGGGGCATCAGCCCGAATATCCTGCCGGTCGGGTCGCATATCCCGGCTATGTTCCTCATCGACCCGTTCGGGTTGTAGGGGTAACCGGCGATCCTCCCCTCCTCGTCCACGTATCTGAAGACCACCTGGCCGTTTTCCTCCAGCCTGTCCAAGACATCTTTCGGGGCGACGAACTTCCCCTCGGCGTGGGCCACCGGCAGGTAGATAATCGGCTTCAGCCCCTTGGTGAAGACGCATCTGTCCGACTCGAGCCTCAGATAGACCCATCGGCATTCGAACTTGGCCGAATCGTTCAGGTGCAGGGTGGCCAGCTGTTTTCCCTCCATCCCCTTGAACCTCGGCAACAGCCCCGCCTTCACCAGCACCTGAAACCCGTTGCATATCCCGATTATGAGCTTTCCCTCCTCGATGAACCTCTCCACCTGATCCCTCAGCTTATACCTCAGCTCGTTGGCCAAAAGCACCCCTGCCGAGATATCATCGCCGTAGGAGAAACCGCCTGGTATCGCCAGTATGTCGTAATCGTCCAGCCTCACGCTCCCCTCTATCAGCCTGTTTATGTGAACCCGCTCGGCCCGCGCTCCCGCAAGTTTGAAAGCGTATTCCGTTTCGTAATCGCAGTTCGTCCCTGCTGTCCTCAGTATTATGACCTTGGGCCTCACCTCTTGAAAACCTCCCTCCAGCGCGAGATGAAGGAGCCGGATTTCCCCTCAAGGTGGAGGGTCATGAGCCGGCGGTATCTGTCATCGTAAGGGAACCACCAGGGCATCCTCTTTCTAGCCCCCCCGTCGTAGCTTATGTGTTTCAGGTAACAGGTCTCAAGCAGCCCCGGCTCGCCGTGAACCCTCCCGAAGCCGCTTCCGCCCACCCCTCCCCAGGGGCATTCGACCTGAGCCAGGGTGAAGATCACGTCGTTTATGATCACCGTTCCGGCCCTCCCCTCCTCGGCAAGCTTGGCCGCTTTAGCCGGATCGCCCGTCCAGATGCTGACGTGCAGGCCGAACGAGGTGGAGTTGGCCAACTCGACCGCCTCCTCCGCCTCCTTGAACGGGGCGAGGGCCAGGATCGGCCCCGGCGTCTCCTCCCTCATCACCGACATCCCCTCTTCGACC
>QNBQ01000151.1 GCA_003645735.1 Candidatus Poribacteria bacterium | reverse complement strand
GCTCGATCCCGAAAACCCCCAGGTCGATCCCGCCGAATACCCCCAGGCCGCGCTGGTGGCCATAGAGCCGGACACGGGATACATCCGGGCGATGGTCGGGGGCAGGGATTACGATGTGTCCCAGTTCAACAGGGCGGTTCAGGCCAGGAGACAGCCGGGGTCGGCCTTCAAGCCGTTCGTCTACTGCGCGGCGTATGCGGCGAAGATCGCCACCCCCGCCGACACGATCGAGGACTCCCCCTGGTCGATAAGGTCGGGGGGGCAGATCTGGGCGCCGAAAAACCTGGGGGGGAGGTTCTACGGGAGGGTGACGTTGAGGACGGCCCTCGAAAAGTCGCTCAACGTCGCCACCGCCAAGTTCTTCTGGAAGAGGGTCGGCCCGACGAGGGTGATAAGGCTGGCCCGCAAGCTCGGAATACGCAGCCCTCTCAGGCCCGTTCCCTCCCTGGCGCTGGGCGCCTCGGAGGTGAGCCTGCTGGAGATCACCTCGGCCTACGGCGTCTGGGCCGCGCTGGGGGTGAGGGCCGAGCCGATATGCGTCAAATACGTCGAGGACAGGAACGGGAGGATCATCGAGGAGAACCCTCCCAGGAGGAAGAGGGTTTTGGACGAGGCGGCGGCCTATCTGATGGTCTACCAGCTTGAGGGGGTGATCGAGCGGGGCACCGGCAGGAGGGTCAGGTGGATGGGGTTCGACAGGCCGGCGGCGGGCAAAACCGGCACGTCCTCCAACTACACCGACGCTTGGTTCATCGGGTTCACCCCCGACCTGGTCGCGGGGGTATGGGTGGGGTTCGACGATCCGAGCAAGAGCCTGGAGCTGACCGGGTCCCAGGCCGCCCTGCCCATATGGGTCAGGTTCATGAAGGAGGCTTCCAGGGGATACCCCAAGGATTTCAGGGTTCCGGAGGGGATCGTCTTCAGGAGGATAGACAAAAACACCGGCCTGCTCGAAAACCCCGGCAAATGCCCGCCCCAGGACGTCATAACCGAGGCGTTCATCAGGGGAACCGAGCCGACCAAGATCTGTGATGCCCACGATTGAAGGGGGAAGCGATCGAGATGGCGGAGTATCTGATCGAATCGGAAGGGGTGGGGGAGAGGATCGATAAGTTCGTGAGCCGCAAGGAGGGGATCTCCAGGGAGTTCGCCAAGAAGCTGATCGAAAGCGGCCACATCACCCTGAACGGGGAGCGGACCAAGCCGAGCAGGAAGCTCAGGAGGGGTGACATCGTATCGGTCACCATCCCGCCCCCGGAGCCGACGGAGCTTAAGCCGGAGGAGATACCGATACGGGTGCTCTACCAGGATGACCACCTGATCGTCGTCGATAAACCCCCGGGGATGCCCGTTCACCCCGGGGCGGGCGTCAGGTCGGGCACGCTCGTGAACGCTCTCCTCTCCCTCTTCCCCGACCTCCCGGGAATAGGCGGGGTGGAGCGGCCCGGCATAGTCCACAGGCTCGATAAGGACACGTCCGGCGTCATGGTCGTGGCCAAAAGCGACCTGGCGCATCAAAGCCTCATAGAGCAGTTCAAATCCCGAAAGGTCGAGAAACGATACCTCGCCCTGATCTGCGGCGTCCCCAAGCCCCGAAAGTTCACGATAGACATGCCCATAGGCAGGAGCATAGGCGACAGGAAGAAGTTCTCCGTCAACGCGGTCAACCCGAAGGAGGCTGTGACGGAGGTCGAGGTTCTGGAGGAGCTTGCCGGGGGGAGGTATTCGCTCGTCGAGGCCAGGCCCAAAACCGGCAGGACGCATCAGATAAGGGTTCACCTCTCCCACATAGGCTACCCCATAGTCGGCGACCCGGTCTACGGGGGAGGCAGGAGGAGGGCGATAAAAGAGGCGCCGACCAGGGAGATAAAGGAGGCGATGGAGAGGGTCGAAAGACAGATGCTCCACGCCCGCCTGCTCGGGTTCAGACATCCGGCCACCGGGGAGTGGATGGAGTTCGAGGCGCCGATGCCCCGGGACATGCTCGACCTGTTGAACCTCCTCCGAAAGTCGTGATATAATTAACCGCTCCGCGACCGATCCCAGGAGGAGAGGGATGATAAAGGTCAGCTTCTTCACGGATGAGGTTTCGAACGATTTCGAGGAGGCGGTCAGGCTGGGCGTCCAGGCCGGGGCCGAGGCCGTCGAGATAAGGGGGAAGATCTGGGGCAAAAGCGTGACGAGCATAGATGACGAGGACATCAAACGGATGAAGGAGGTTCTCTCGAAATACGGAGCCGAGGTGGCCTGCATCGGCTCGCCCGTCGGGAAATGCCGTTACGACAGCCGGGAGGAGTATGAGAGACACCTGAGGTATTTCGATAGGATGGTCGAGCTGGCCCACGCGTTTGGAACCAGGGTCATCAGGGTCTTCTCCTTCTGGAAGGTGGGCGACAAGGAGGAGGGGAGGCCCGATCTGGAGAGATACCTCGACAGGTTCGCCGAGCTTCTGGGGCCGATCGCCGAGAAGGCGAGGGCGGAAGGGGTCGTGTTGGCCTTCGAGACGGAGGGGTCGACGATGATCGGCACCTGTAGGGAGGCGAGGATGATCGTCGAGGCCCTCGGCGGAGGGGAACACGTGAGGGTCTGCTGGGACGTGATGAACAGCTACAGATGCGGCGAGATGCCGTATCCCGACGGATACTCCCAGATCAAAGGGCTGGTCGCCCACTTCCACGTCAAGCCGAACAAGAACAAGGAGCTGAACCCGATAGGGGATACAAACCTCACCTATCAGCAGCTCTTCAAACTGGCCCTTCAGGACGGGTTTGAGGGGGCGGCGACGATAGAGCACTGGGGAAGCCCCGAGCTGATGTTGAAGGGGATCAGGCAGCTGAGGGAGGCGATCGATGAGATCAGGTGATCGAAAGGACAAGCCCCGGAAAACCCCGCTTGCAAAGCTGATAGGAACGGTCGAGCCGATGTCCAGGGAGTATTACGAGGTGCTGAGGAGGATGAGCGGCGAGGAGAGGCTGAGGATCGCTCTGGAGCTTTCCGAGATGCTCAGGGCGATCGCGATGGAGGGGATAAAGGCCCAGAACCCCGATCTGACCCCTGAGGAGCTGAAACGGGAGATGGTCAGGAGGATGATGCTGTGGCACAGGTTGAACTCCTTAGAGAGATCGTCAAAACGCTGAACGAGCTGGGGATACCCTACGCCCTGACCGGGTCGATCGCCTCCAGCTTCTACGGCGAGCCGAGGGGAACGCACGACATAGATGTGGTGATCGCTTTATCCCCATCAGATGTGGAGAGATTCATCCGGAGCTTCGATCCCCAAAGGTTTTACCTCGATGAGGAAGCGGTTAGGGAAGCGCTGGCCCGTGAAAGCGTGTTCAACTTGATAGACGTCGAAGCGGGCATCAAGGTCGACTTCTGGATGCTCAAGGATGAACCCTATTACCGGGAAAGCTTCCGAAGACGGATCAAACATCGGATCTTCGGCGAGGAGATGTATCTCCTGGCGCCGGAGGATGTGATCTTGACAAAGCTGGTTTGGCATAAGCTCACCGAAGGGTCGGGCAGACAGTTTCGGGATGCCCTCGGCGTTTACCTCGCTCAAAAGGGGAAATTGGATCTCAGCTATCTCATGAGATGGGCCGAGAGGCTGGGGGTAAGGGGGCTTGTGGAGGAGATGATCGAAAAAGCGGGGGAGATCGAGGGCTGTTGAGGATCGAAAGGGCGGTGGGCCGGATGTTCAGGAAGCTCTCGGTTGTGATACCCGTCTACAACGAGGTCGAGACGATCGAGGAGGTGATCAGGCGGGTCAAGGAGGTGGAGGTGCCGCTTGAGAAGGAGATAATCGTCGTGGACGACGGCTCGACGGACGGGACGAGGGAGAAGCTGGAGGAGATCAGAAAGGCCGATCCGGACATCAAGGTGATCTTCCACGAGAGGAACATGGGCAAAGGGGCGGCGCTGAGGACGGGGTTCAAACACGTGACGGGGGATGTGGTGATCGTCCAGGACGCCGACCTCGAATACAACCCCGCCGAATACCCCAAGCTGCTGAAACCGATCCTCGACGGCAGAGCCGACGCCGTCTACGGGTCGAGGTTCCTCGGCGGCACGACCCGCAGGGTCACCTCCTTCTGGCATTACATGGCCAACAAGTTCCTCACCTTCCTCTCCAACATGTTGATGAACCTCAACCTCACCGACATGGAGACCTGCTACAAGGTGATGAGGGCGGATATCCTAAGGGAGCTGAGGCTGAGGGGGAACAGGTTCGAGATCGAGCCGGAGATAACCGCCAAGCTGGCCAAGAAGGGGTGCAGGATATACGAGGTGCCGATCGAATACAGCGGCAGGACGCACGCGGAGGGGAAGAAGATCAAATGGAAGGACGGCCTTGCGGCCATCTACTACATCATCAAGTTCAGGCTGATGGATTAGATTCAAACGGAGGTGCGGTATGACCTGTCTTTTCGCCCTGACCGGCCTTGCGATGGCCGGGACTCCGCTCCCGGATCTCGTCATACCCCAGGGGCTGGGCGTCAACATCCACTTCACCGGCGAGCCGCGCGACCTCGACATGATAGCCGAGGCAGGGTTCAAGTTCATCAGGATGGATCTGACCTGGGAGGCGGTCGAGAGGGAAAAGGGCGTTTACGACTTTAAAGGGGCGGGCTACGACGCGCTTACGGAGGGGTGTAAGAAGCGGGGGATAAGGCTGCTTTATATCCTCGACTACAGCAACAGGCTTTACGAGCCGGACAGATCCGTCCGGAGCGAGGAGGGGAGGAAGGCTTTCGCCGCCTTCGCCGAGGCGGCGGCGAGGAGATACGCCGGGAACGGCATACTCTGGGAGATATGGAACGAGCCGAACCTGGGGGGCTTCTGGCATCCCCAGCCGAGCGTCGAGGATTACTGCAAGCTGGTCGAGGAGGTCGCCCCTCGTCTGAAACAGGCCGACCCCTCCGGCTGGGTCGTGGCGCCTGCCACGTCGGGCATACCGCTGGACTGGCTGGAGGAGTGTTTCAAGAGGGGGCTTCTGAGGTGGATCGACGCCCTCACCGTCCACCCCTATAGGGCCGCCCCTCCCGAGACGGTCATCGACGATTACCGCAAGCTCAGGGAGCTGATAAAGCGATACGCCCCTCAGGGCAAGGAGATACCGGTGATCTCAGGCGAATGGGGCTATTCGCTCATAAACTGGGACGGGAGGAGGCTGACCGAGGAGGAGCAGGCCCGGTTCCTCGTCAGGGAGTTCCTCGTCAACCTGCTCTGCGGCGTGCCGGTGAGCATATGGTATGACTGGAGGGACGACGGAACCGATCCGAACGAGAGGGAGCACCACTTCGGGACGGTGACGCACGATCTGAGGCCGAAGGCGGCCTACATGGCGTTCAAAACCCTGGCTCAGACGCTTGAGGGATACTCCGTTGAGGGGAGGATCGACCTGGGGGATGAGAGGGACTTTGCGATCAGGCTGAGGCGGGGCGAAAACGAGGCGATCGCCTTCTGGACGATCGGCGAGGAGCACGAGGTC
>QNBQ01000150.1 GCA_003645735.1 Candidatus Poribacteria bacterium | reverse complement strand
TTTATCCTGATCTCCTCGGCCCACTCGTCGTTTTCGGTCGTCACCATCCCCCCCTCAGCGGTGGTGAGGTTCTTGGTGGCGTAGAAGCTGAAGCAGGTCATATCCCCGATCGTCCCTATCTTCCTCCCCCTATACCAGGCCTCTATGGCGTGGGCGGCGTCCTCGATCACGAAGAGCCCGTGTCTTCGGGCGATGTCCATTATGTCGTCCATCCTGCACGGCCTGCCGGCGAAATGAACCGGGATGATCGCCTTGGTTTTGGGCGTGATCCTCCGCTCGATCTCGTTCGGGTCGATGTTCATCGATGGAAGCTCTATATCGGCGAAAACGGGCCTGGCCCCCCGGTGGACTATGACGTTGGCGGTGGCGCTGAAGGTGAGGGGCGTGGTTATCACCTCGTCGCCCGGGCCGATCCCCAGAACCTCCAACGCCAGCTCCAGCCCGGCTGTGCAGGAGCTGAGCGCCACGGCGTGCTTGGCCCCGATGTATTCCGCGAACATCCTCTCAAACCTCCTCACCTTCGGCCCCGTCCCTATCCAGCCCGACCTGAGGGTGTCGACCACCTCGCGTATCTCGTCCTCCAGTATCTGGGGGGCGCCGAAGACAAGGAAGGTCTCCCTCACCGGCCTGCCCCCCTCAGCAGCCAGCCTCTCGGGCATCTCCCCCACCTCAAAGCGAGAATATATCGACCGCCTTCTCCCCGTCCCAGACCATCCTCTCCCCCTTTGAGGGGGTGGGGATCATCAGGAACCTGCCGTCCTTGAGCGGTATGATGAAATACTCCTCCGTCGAGCCGTCCCCTTTGATGAGCACCAGCTTCCTTTTGGATTCGGTCGGCGAGCCGGTCTGCGGGTCGAGGTATTCGTATCTGACGAACTTTCCGGCGTCCACAAGGCTCCTGACCTCGACCTTGCCCTTCTTGCTTTTGGTGAGAACCTCCTCGGGGAAGTTCACGGCTCAATTTCACCCCCTTCACCAGCTTCCGAACCCCTCAAGCCTCGCCTCCATCTTATGCCATCCCATCGCCTCAAGCTTCCACTCATCTACCGGCTCATCCACCCCGATGATATCCCCGAACTCGTTCGTCCAGTATTGCTGGGCCACGTCGTCGATGTGGAACACCTCGCCGCTTTCGGGGTCGCGGACGTAGATCTGATCCGAAAGCACGTTGGCGAAAGCCCTGGCCATCTCCTCCTGGAACTTCCGCTCCTGGGCCATCGAGTCCTGATGGAGCTGGCTGATGTATCGCTGTGTCTTCCTGAACTCGTTCCACATCCACCTCCTGTGCTCCATCTCCCTTTTGATCTCCTGCATCTCGGCCCTGAGGTTGGCCCTCAGCCACTTAGGATCGGGGACGAGGCTTCTGATCGCCGCGGCGGCCACCGCCCTGGCCTCCTCATCGCCCTCGATCCCCACCGCGTTGCCGGTCATCCCGTAGCTCACCCCCGGCGGCATGCTGGCGGTCGTTTTGGCCATGAGGACCTCCAGCTCGCATCTCCCCCCGCTGGCGTGATAGATCCCAAAGTCCACGCTCACCCCGCCCATTCCATATGTGGCCTGAAACCCCTCCGGCTCCGGCAGATCGAACGATTCGATCGCATCGGGGTTTAGATGGAGGTTCATCTTCGGGGCTATCCATCCCAGGATGAACTGGCTCGGATCCTGATAGGCCCCCTGACACTGCACCTCCTGCCCGAGGTCGGGGTCGAACACGGTCGCTATGGCGAACGGCATCATCGGGTCGGCGTAGCTCATGAACGTGTAATTGAACGGCATATATGTCACGCGCCCCCTGTCCGAGCTTATCTTGATGTAGGGCATGCCCATGACCGATTTGGGCATCCTGAGTATTCTTGCGTCCAGCTTCCATCCCTTCGGCAGGTCGATGTAGAAGGCGGGCGTTCCGTCCCAATCCCTGATCGTGACCGTCTCGGCCTTCACGGTGGGTTTGGCGAACTGGAAGGATGTCACCACCTGCCTGACGTCCTCGGCCTCCTCGCCCTGGGGGACGATCACCGCCATCACGACGTTGTATTTCCTGCCGGGGAAGATGGTGATCGTCAGGTCGACCGGTCGGTTGATCAGGCCGTAAAACCCCAGGTCGGTCGCGGTCGCCCCGTCCACGAACGGGATCGCCCCCATGTAAGTGGTGGAGCACTTGGCCACCAAAGCGTCCTTTTCCTCCCGATACATCACCCCGCTTCTGACCATAAAGGTGAGCAGCCTCAGCACCTCCTTCGGCTTCCCCTTCATGACGAAGATCGAGACGATCTTCGTGCTGTCGCCGGAGGCGATCAGGATTTTACCGAGGTTGACCGACGCCCTGACCGTCCACCCTCTCGGGAGATCGACCGAGAACCCGTGGATGGGATCGGTTATCCTCCCGAAAAGGGCGGCGAAGCCGTGGGATGTGAAGACGATCACGAGGGCTATGATCAAAGCTCTCCTCATGTTCCCCTCCCTCATCCCAAGCTCAGGCCGATCCTTATCATGGCGAGGTAGTTTTCGACCGCCCTCCTTGGGAGGACGGGCGTATGGGGCGATGCCGTGGGGCAGAGGATGAACCCTCCCCCTTCGGCCCCCTCCAGGACGACCTCCTTGACCTTCTCCTCGAATCTGGAAGGCTCCTCGGAGTAGATGTCGCCTATTTGGATGTTCCCCTCGATGCACACCTTGCCCCTCAGCCTCTCCTTTGCCTCCCTCAGCGTCAGGTCTCCTAGGGGCGGCGGCTCGACGGGGTGGAGGCAGTCGACCCCCATCTCGACGAACATGTCCAGCACCGACTTGAGCCTGCCGTGGCAGTGGACGTGGACAAGCGAGCCGTAGCTGTGGATCAGGTCGAATATCCTCTTTTCGGGCAGGGCGACGAACTCGCGGAAGTCCCTCGGGGAGTGAAGCGGCGGGGCCACATACTCCTCGCCCGAAAATCCGTAAACCCCTCTAACCCCGCTTTCGAGGAGATAGGAGACCAGATCGATCAGCCTCTCGGCGAAGATCCCCACAAGCATCCTCACCAGATCCCTCCTCTCGACGCTCCAGATCGCCAGAAGCTCCGATCCGAGCAGGTCGTGCACATACGCTATGGGATCCGAAAGGCCGACCATCACGATCCCCCTGTCCCCGATCCTCCTTTCCAGCTCGAAAAACGCTTTCACATCCGGCCTGGGCGGCACATAGGGGATCGAGAGGAACCGCTCCAGATCCTCCTCCGACTCCACCCAGAACTTCCTCCTCAGCCCCGGCATGCCCGTCTTGCTCACCTGGTGGATCGATGTGAGCGGGCCTTTCGGGGTGTGAACCGTGGATTTTATCAGCGCCCACCTCTCGTCCAGGTCGATCCTCTCCGTCCGTATATCCATTCTCGCCGCCGTCAAGAAAAGCCCGGCGCTGGGCGACCAACTGGCGACCCAATCGCAATGGCGCTCCACCGCCTCTATGACCGGCCTGTAGGAGAGGTGGCGCGACTCGACCCATCCCTCGTCCCAAACCCTCACCCCGCGGATGTGTATCGGCAGTCTGTCCGGCTTACCCCTCGTCATCGCCGCAAGCAGCCTCTCCCTGGAGGTCACCTTCCCGCCCCCTTTGAGGCCGATACGACGGCGAACCCCCCGAACGGGAGGCCTGTTCCGCCCAGAAACCTCTCGATGAGCCGGCTCAGCCCGCCCGGCCATGGGAGGTAGAGCGCGAAGCTCATGGAGATGTCGAGCCGGCCATCGGCCCTTTTCAGCATCCCCCTGATCCTGAAGGGGGAGATCAGCTCAGCTCCATCATAGACCGTCCGCCTGAAGATCCCCTTAACCCTGGTCCAGATCCACCACAGGCTCAGCGGATTGAGCGAGCCGATCACGATCTGCCTCCTCGTCACCCTCAGCGCCTCCTCGATCGCCCTCTCCTTGCAGGGGAAGAACTCGAGGGAGGTGACCATAAGCGTCACGTCGACCGATCCGTCCTTGAGCGGCAGATCGCACGCGTCGCCGTTTATCAGCGAGATGTTTTCCGCCTGGCATGTCTTCGACAGAGCAACGCGTAACATCGGGAGGGAGCTGTCGACCCCTACGGCACGGGCTACATCGGGCGAGAGGGCGATCAGATAATTTCCCGTCCCACATCCCACATCCAAAAGCGTATCCCCTTTCTCCAGCAGGAGCGATTTTCCTATCAGCCTTCGCTCCAGCTCATCGGCGTATCTCCCCCATTTGGTTCGATACCACTCATCATACCTGAGGGCGATCTCCTCGCCGAAGATCATCTCATCCCCTGAACAGTATCGCAAGTATTATGGTCACCCACATCGGGATCAACATCCCCAGGATGACGCCGATGAGCCATTTGAAGTTGCTCACGATGAGCATCTGTAGGCCGTTGAGCTGTTCGCTCAGCCCGTCCAGCCGGCTTTCGAGCCTGTTCAGGCGATCCCCGAGCTTGTCGATCTCCGCTTTGAGCTCCGCCCTCACCTTCGCCGTCTCCTCAAGTATCATCCGCCTGATCTCGTCGGCCTCCGTCTTATGTGAGCTTCTCAGCTCAGCGATCTCCAGCTCCAGGCGGTTCATCCTCTCGTCGATCTGTTCCATCGCCCCCTCCAACTTCTCCGTCCTCTCCTCCATCGCTCAAACCTCCGCGCGTCAGATGTAATCCTGGTAAAACCTCTCCAGCCACTCCTCCCAATCCTCCTCCCGGGCCATGTTATCGATCTCGAACGAGTAGAGGTAGCTTCGGCAGAACTCCATCAGGATCTCATACGCCTCGTTGATCCGCCTCATCATCTCCTCGCACTTAGGGGAGCGGCATTTATCGGGGTGGTATCTGAGCGCCATGAGCCTATATGCCTCCTTGATCTGTTCCATCGTCGCTTTTTTAGGGAGGTTGAGCAGCTCCCTGGCCTCGTCCAGCGCCTCTTGGGTTATCCGCCTCTTTTTAGTCACCGAAGAGCACCTCCCCGATGTCGTGCATCCCCCTAGGGGCGTTCACCACCCATTTGGCCGCCCTCAAGGCGCCCCTGGCGAAGGTCTCGCGGCTGTGGGCGCGGTGGACGATCTCTATCCGCTCGCCCTGCCCGGCGAACATGACGATGTGATCCCCGACGATATCCCCTCCTCTTACGGCGTGTATCCCTATCTCCTCACGCCTCCTCTCGCCCACCATCCCCTTCCTTCCGTAGACGGCCACCTCGTTCAAATCCCTGCCCAACGCGCGGGCTATGACCTCGGCGATCCTGAGGGCGGTGCCGCTGGGGGAGTCCTTCTTCCTGTTGTGGTGCGCCTCGATTATCTCAACGTCGTAATCATCCCCCAACGCTTTGGCCGCCTCCTCCACGAGCCTCAGAAGCAGGTTGACCCCGACGCTCATGTTCGGGGCGACGACGGAAGGTATCCGGTTTGCCAGCCTCTCAAGCTCCTCCCTCTGCTGGGGCGTGTAGCCGGTCGTGGCGATGACCATGGGCTTCCCCAGCTCCACGGCGACCTTGAGGTGTTCGAGCGTCGCCTCGGGCGTGGTGAACTCGAT
>QNBQ01000149.1 GCA_003645735.1 Candidatus Poribacteria bacterium | reverse complement strand
CAGCCCAAATTCGCCAAGCTCGACAAAAGGGAGTTCATCCCCCTGAACCTGGGGCCGATACCGGGGTTCCATAAGGTGCTCGAGGAGGACGAGAGATACGTCCTGTTCATCGACGGTTGGGGGAGGAAGAGGCGGGCGCTGAAAGAGGGGACCGTCAGGGGGACGAGGCCCTCCATGGACACCTACCTCGACTTCTTCGTCAAAACCAGGGAGGATTTCCTCGAGTTTAAAAAACACTTCGACCCCAAGGATCCCTCCCGCTATCCGAGGAACTGGGAGGAGCTGAGGGAGAGATGGCGGGACAGGGACTATCCGCTCTACCTCACCGAGAACTGCGGCTTCGGCGGGCTTTATTGGAACCTGAGGCAGATGATGGGGACGGAACGGCTCTCATACGCCTTCTTCGACCAGCCGGAGCTGATCCACGAGATCCTCGATTGGATGGTCGAGTTCTTCATGGAGGCCACGGAGAGGGCTTTGAAGGAGGTCGAGGTGGACGCGTTCACCTTCAACGAGGACTTCGCCTACAAAGCCGGGCCGCTTATCTCCCCGAGGATCTTCCGCGAGTTCTTCCTTCCCAGATACAAGGCCATCATCGAGTTCCTGAGGAAACACGGCGTCAAGGTGATAGAGCTGGACAGCGACGGGAACACGGAGGTTCTCATCCCGCTGATGATCGAGGCCGGGATAGATTGTCACTGGCCGCTGGAGGCGGCCGCCGGGATGGATCCCGTCAAGCTCCGGAGGGAATACGGGAGGGATCTCGCGCTGATGGGAGGGATCGACAAAAGGGCGCTGGCCGAGGGGAGGGAGGCGATCGAGGAGGAGATGAGAAGAAAAGTTCTCCCCCTGCTCGAAACCGGGGGATACATCCCGACGGTCGATCACACCGTCCCGCCCGACGTGCCGCTTGAGAACTTCCTCTACTACCTGGAGCTTAAGAGGGCGATCGCCGAGGGGAGGTGGAGGGGCTAGATCCTCCCCTCCTCCATCAGCCTCTCCAAAACCTGTGCCACCCCGTCCTCGTCGTTTGAGGGGGCGATCAGGAAGCGGCCCTCTTCCTTCAGCTCGTCATGTGCGTTGCCCATGACGACCCCCAGCCCCGCGAACTCCAGCATCTCCCTGTCGTTGTAGTTGTCCCCGAAGGCGACCACCTCCTCCCTCCTGATCTTCAGCTTCCCGCACAGATACCTCAGCGGGTAATCCTTGGCGCACTCCCTGTGGGCGACTTCTATGAATGCCCGATCGTCCCCCTGGGGGATCTGCTTCAACACCTTCGCCTTGCCCTCAAGCCCCTCCCTTAGGGAGCGGACGATCTCCTCGGACTCATCCGCCCTCACAACGGCCAGAACCTCCAGCGCCTCCCAGCTTATCGTCTCCTCGAGGGAGGGGACGATCCTGGCGTGTTCCCTGTTCCGCTCGATGTAATCGGCCAGCCACTCGTTTCTGGGCGGTTCGACGAATATCTCGGCGTAATCGCCCGTTCCCCTGTAAACTATCGGCTCGGCCCCGATCCGCTTTAACATCCCGACCGCCAGGCGGGCGTATTCCGGCTCCAAGAACACCCCGGTTATGAACTCGCCGTCCAGCTTTTTGAGCAGGGCGCCGTTGTGGGCGGCTATCATCAGGTCGACCCCCAGGGCCTCGACTATCGGCTTGGCCGAGCAGAACCTCCTGCCGGTGACGACGACGACCAGCGCGCCCCGCTCGGCGGCCCTTTGAACAGCCCTCCTCGTCCTCTCCGTTATCTCCCCCTTGGAGTTCGTCAGCGTCCCGTCCACGTCCAGAGCTACGATCCTGAACCTCATCCTTCACCCACCGTGCAGCTCGGCGACGATCTCGCTCACTTTATCGAACTGGGGCTTGAGGGCGGGGTAGAGCGCCCTGTAGACCTGGTAGTATTTCTCGTAGATCTCGACGTTTTCGGGTATCGGCTTGGTCGAGGAGGTTATCCTGATCAGCCGATCGGTCGCCTCCTCTATCGATGAGTAGACCCCTGCCCCCACGCCGGCCAGGATCGCCGCGCCGAAGGCCGGCCCTTCGGCGATGTTTATCGTGACCAGCTCGGTGTTGTAAACATCGGCCTGGATCTGCCTCCAAAGCTCGCTCCTGGCCCCCCCGCCCGTGGCGTAGACCTGCTGTATGGGCAGATCCAGCTCGCGGAATATCTCGAACGAGTCGCGCATCCCGTAGGCGACGCCTTCCAACACCGCTCGGATCATATGGGCTTTGGTGTGCCTGAGGGTGAGGCCGAAGAAGACGGCCTTGGCGTTGGCGTCGCCGTGCGGGGTTCTCTCGCCCGTCAGATACGGCAGGAAGATCAGCCCCTCGCTGCCGACGGGCGCCTGGGCAGCCTCGCGGGTGAGGATCTCGTATGGGTCGACCCCCTCCTCTTCGGCCTGCCTCTTTTCAAGCTCGCCCAGCGCGTCCCTGAACCACCTGAACGCCCCTCCCGCCGAAAGCATCACGCCCATGATATACCATTTGTTGGGGACGGCGTGGCAGAAGGTGTGCGTCCTGAGCTTCGGGTCGTATTTCACCTCGTCCATGTGCGTCAAGACCACGCCCGATGTCCCCAGGCTGGCCGACACCCTTCCGGGCTTGACGATGCCGTTTCCGACAGCGCTGCAGGCGTTGTCGGCCCCTCCCCCCACGACGGGCGTGCCGGCCTTCAGCCCCGTAAGCTCGGCGACGGAGGGGGTTATCCTGCCGCACACATCTATCGACTCGTAACAGGGGGGCATCAGATCGAACGGTATTTCGAGCTTGTCCAGTATCTCCCTCGACCACCTCCTGTTCGGCACGTCAAAAAGCACCGTCCCGGCGGCGTCCGACACCTCCGTCGCTATCTCCCCGGTTAGCCTGAACCGGACGTAATCCTTGGGGAGCATCATCTTGTAGGCCTTCTCGAAGATCTGAGGCTCGTTCTGCATCACCCAGAGTATCTTGGGCGCGGTGAACCCCTCAAGCGGCTGGTTGCAGGTTATCCGTTTCAACGTCTCCATCCCCACCTTCTCCCTCATATAGATGCACTGCTCGGTCGTGCGCACGTCGCACCAAAGTATCGCCGGGCGCAACACGTTGTGGTCTTTGTCGATCAAGACCAGCCCGTGCATCTGGCCCGAAAGCCCCAGCCCCTTGATATCATCGGGTTTGACTCCCGACTTGGAGATGACCTCCCTGATCGACTCAACGGTCGCGTTCCACCAGTCCTCCGGGTTCTGTTCCGCCCATTTGGGGTAAGGGGTGTGGAGGGGATACTCCTTGAAGGAGGTGGCCATCAGCTCCCCGTCCTCCCTTATCAGGATCGTCTTGGCCCCGGTGGTGCCGACGTCTATCCCGATGAGATAACCCATAGCTACCCCCTCGGGTGGAGTTGACTTGGAGGTCAGAATGATGTTACGATTCCGGGGCTTGAAAGTCAAGGGGGATCGAGGAGGTGTGAGATGTTCAGAGCGATAATAGCCGGTTTGGGGGCGAGATCCCGAAGCTGGATAGATGTGTGCCGTAGAAACCCCGAGGTCGAGATAGTCGGATACGTCGATCCGGTCGAGGAGAAGAGGAGGGCCGTCGCCGAAAGGTTAGGCGTTTCGGGGGATCGGTTCTTCGCCTCGCTGGACGATGCTTTGAAAGCGGTGGAGGCCGATTTCGTCCTGGACGTGACCCCTCCCGCTGTCCACGAGGAGATAGCGGTCAAGTCGTTCGAGGCGGGGCTGCACGTGCTGGAGGAGAAGCCGATGAGCGACGATTTCGAGGCCGCCCTGAGGATGGTCGCCAAGGCCGAGGAGAGGGGCAGAACCTTCATGATCACCCAGAACTACCGGTTCGGCCCCGTTCCGCGCACGACCAGGAGGTTGCTCGATGAGGGGGTTATAGGCGAGCCCGAGGTGGTGACGGTCGGATTCTACAGGGCGTGGGCCACCCGTCCCGGGACACATTACACCACCATGCCCTATCCCCTCCTGACCGATATGGGCGTGCACCACTTCGACATGCTGAGGTATGTTTTGAACCGCGAACCGGTGGAGGTGTGGGCCTGGACCTGGAACCCCTCATGGGGGTGGCATAAGGGCGATGCGGGCCACGCGGTCGTCATAAGGTTCGAGGGCGATCTGTTCGCCACACATCACGCCTTGGGATGCAGCGTTGGGAAGCAGTCCCCCTGGAACGGCGAGTGGAGGATAGAGGGGCCGAAAGGGAGCATAACGTGGGAGGAGGAGCGGGTGTTCATCACCAGGGGATATCCGCGGGAGGAGGCCAAGAGGGAGGAGGTGCCGCTCGACAAGCTCCCGCTTCCACCCCAGGACGCCATCCTGGCCGAGTTCATCTCCGCGCTGAAGGAGGGGAGGGAGCCGGAGTGCAGCGGGAGGGATAATTTGAGGTCGCTTGCGATCGTGTTCGCTGCCAGAAGGAGCGCCGAGGAGAGGAGGCCCGTGAGGATAGATGAGCTGCTGGGCTGAAGCTTCCCAATTCGGGAGGCTATTTGCTATAATCATTTTCTGCGCCTGAGCTTTCCCAGTAACCAGGAGGAGACCGGAAGGGGGGATTCGATGAGTAGACCTTTCGTGGTGGAGTGCGAGATCACCAGCGGCTGTAATTTGAGGTGCATTCACTGTTACAACCGATCGGGCGAAAGCTGGGAGAAATTGGAGCTGCCCTTCCTCAAGGATCTAATGGTTCAGCTCAAGGAGATGGGCTTGAGGTATTTCGACGTTGTGGGCGGCGAGCCGCTGGTCCACCCCGACATATTCGAGATCCTGAGGTTCGCCTACAAGATAGGGCTGAGGGTTATCTTCAACACGAACGCCACCCTCATAACGAAGGAGAGGGCCCGCATGCTGAAGGACGCCAACCCGCACATGCTGATAGGTGTCTCGCTGGACGGCTCAACCCCGGAGGTGAACGACAGGATAAGGGGAGAGGGGAGCTTCGAGAGGACGTTGAGGGGAGCTGAGAACCTGATGGAGGTCGGGTTTTACGTGACGCTGATGTTCGTCGTCAACAAGCTGAACTGGAGGGATTTCGGCAACTACATCGAGCTGGCCAGGAGGATCGGCATCCGGTCGATCTATGTCGACCGGTTCATGCCGATAGGGAGGGGAGCCGATAACGCCGAGCTGTTGAACATGTCGCCGCGCGAGTGGGCGGAGGCGCTGAGGTATGTGAACGATGTGATAGAGGCGAACGAGGGGGATTTCATCTTCTACGTGGAGGAGTCGATAGACGGCGATGTGTGTATGGCGGGGATAACCCACTTCTCGATACTCTCCAACGGTAAGGTCGTCCCCTGCGGCCATTTCAGGTATCGGGAGGAGTTCCATTTGGGAGATGCCAGGGAGGAGCCTTTGTCCCAGATATTCAGACGCGGCAAATCGGTCTTCCCGAGGCTTGAGAAGTGCGAGAGGTGTCCCGCCTTCGGCGACCTCTGCTTCGGAGGGTGCAAGGCGTCGGCCATGGTCTTCACGGGGAGGGTTGACCTACCCGATCCCGTTATCTGTTCCTTTGTCAAAAGCCTGGAGGGATAT
>QNBQ01000148.1 GCA_003645735.1 Candidatus Poribacteria bacterium | reverse complement strand
GACTACGTCCAGCTGCACGGCTCGGAGCCGCCGGAGATGTGTCGGAGGCTGAGGGAGGCCGGGTTGAAGGTGATAAAGGCCTTCAGGGTGAGGGATGAGGGGAGCTTGAGGGGGATCGGGGAATACGAAGCGGACGCCTACCTGTTGGACGCATACGCGCCGGACAGGCCGGGAGGGACGGGGTTGACCTTCCGATGGGCGGTAGCATATAATCTTGATGTCGATCGCCGCCGCCTGATAGTGGCCGGGGGTTTAACCCCCGAAAACGTGCGGGATGTCATCGAGATGTTGAGGCCGTGGGCGGTGGACGTCAGCAGCGGGGTGGAGATCGAACCGGGCAGGAAGGACAGGGGGAAGATCCGGCGGTTCATAGCCGCCGTCAAAGGAGGAGCCTGAGATGAAGACGAAATACGGGGAGCTGGGGGATGATTTCAGGCTGTTCTCCGGAAGGGCCAACCCCGAGCTGGCGGAGGAAGTAGCCGAGGAACTGGGGGTTAAGCTCGGGAAGATACGGATAAGAACCTTCCCCGACACCGAGGTGCACGCACAGGTCGAGGAGAGCGTGAGGGGAACGGACGTCTACATCATCCAGCCGACCTGCCCGCCCGTCAACGACAACCTGATGGAGCTTCTGATCATGATCGACGCCTTCAGGCGGGCCTCGGTCAGGCAGATCACCGCCGTCATCCCTTACTACGGCTACAGCCGCCAGGACAGGAAGGCGACGGGAAGGGAGCCGATATCGGCCAGGCTGGTGGCCGATCTGCTGGTCACAGCCGGCGTCGATAGGGTCGTGTCGGTCGACCTCCACACCCCACAGATACAGGGGTTCTTCAAAATACCGATGGATCACCTCACGGCCCTCTACACCTTCGTCGAATACTTCAAGAAGAAGGATCTGACGAACGCGGTAATCGTCTCGCCCGATGTGGGCAGGGCGAAGCTTGCCGAAAAATATGCATCGCTGCTGGAGCTGCCCCTCGTCCTGATGCATAAGCGCAGAGCGGGCATATGCGGCGACACGGTCGAGGTGGTGGAGATCGTAGGGGACGTCAAGGGGAAGGTCCCGATAGTGATCGACGACATAATCGCCTCCGGCAGCATCATAAACCAGGTCAGGAGGCTCCGGGAGGCGGGTGCGGAGCCGGCCTACCTGGCGATCACCCACCCCGTCCTGGTCGGAAAATCGCTCGAACACCTGCGGAGCGATGACGTCAGGGAGGTGGTGGTCACGAACACGATCCCGATCCCCGACTGGAAGAGGGAGAAGCTCGGGCCTAAGCTGAAGGTGCTCTCCATCGCCCCCCTCCTGGCCAAGGTCATAGCGAAGATACACAGACATGAATCAGTAAGCGAGGTTTTCTACCGTGCCTGAGGGCAGGCTTGAAAGGAAGGGATATTTCGGAAAATACGGCGGTAGGTTCGTCCCCGAAACGTTGATGGGGGCGCTGGAGGAGCTGGAGGCGGCTTACCTTGAGGCTAAAAACGATCCCCGTTTCCAGGAGGAGCTCGATTACTACCTCCGCGAATACGCCGGCAGGCCAACCCCCCTCTACTTCGCCGAGAACCTCACCAAAAAGCTCGGCGGGGCGAAGATATACCTGAAGAGGGAGGATCTGAACCACACCGGCGCCCACAAGATAAACAACACGATCGGCCAGGCGCTGCTTGCGCGCAGGATGGGCAAGAGGAGGATAATCGCCGAAACGGGGGCAGGTCAGCACGGCGTGGCCACCGCCACGGCGGCCGCCCTCTTCGGGATGGAGTGCGAGATATACATGGGCGAAGAGGACATGAAGCGGCAGGCGCTCAACGTCTTCAGGATGAGGCTGCTGGGCGCCAAAGTGACGCCTGTTTCATCCGGCTCCAAAACGCTCAAGGACGCCATAAACGAGGCGCTGAGGGATTGGGTCACCAACGTCCGAACCACCTACTACCTGCTCGGCTCGGTCGTCGGCCCCCACCCCTACCCCGCCATCGTCCGCGACTTCCAATCGGTGATCGGGAGGGAGGCCAGGAGGCAGATACTAGAGAAGGAGGGGAGGCTGCCCGATTACCTGATCGCCTGCGTCGGCGGGGGGAGCAACTCGATCGGGCTTTTCCACCCGTTTTACGCCGACAGGGAGGTCAAATTCGTCGGGGTGGAGGCCGCCGGGCTGGGGCTGGAGACGGGCAAACACGCCGCGTCGCTGTGCGCCGGCTCCCTGGGGGTTTTCCACGGCGCCAAAAGCTTCGTCCTGCAGGACGAGCACGGCCAGATCAGAACCACCCACTCGATCTCCGCCGGGCTGGACTACCCCGGCGTGGGGCCCGAACACGCCTTCTACAGGGAGACGGGGAGGGCGGAATACGTGGCCGTGACCGATGAGGAGGCGCTGGAGGCGTTCGAGCTGCTGTCGGAGACCGAGGGGATCATACCGGCTTTAGAGGCGGCCCACGCGATCGCATACGCCGCCAAGCTCGCGCCCAAGCTCGGCCCCGAAAGGATAATCATCATCTGCCTCTCCGGCAGAGGGGATAAGGACGTGGAGACGGTCGCAAGGGTCATGGGGGAGGTCTGAAGGTGAGGGGAGTTGAGCTGATCGAAGGGATCTTCTCGAAGCTCCGCTCACAGGGAAAAACCGCCTTCATCCCCTACATCTGCGCCGGCGATCCGGATCTGGAGACGAGCTACGAGATAGCGCTGGCGCTGGAGAGGGCGGGAAGCGATATGATCGAGCTGGGGATACCCTTCTCCGACCCGATAGCCGACGGCCCCACCATCCAGAGGGCGACCATGAGGGCGTTGGAATCGGGGACGACCCCTCCCAAGGTCCTCAAGCTGGTCGAGAGGCTGAGGCGTAGAACCGACATGCCGATCTTCCTCATGACCTACTTCAACCTCCCCTTCAGATACGGCCTGAAGGAGTTCTGCCGCGACGCATCGGCGGCGGGCGTCGACGGCCTGATAATCCCCGACCTTCCCCCCGAAGAAGGGGATGAATACGCAGGGATGGCCCGCGAGGCGGGGCTGGCGACCGTCTTCCTGGCCGCCCCCACAAGCTCGATCGAAAGGCTCAGGCTGATCGCCTCGATGAGCACCGGGTTCATCTACTGCGTCTCGGTCACGGGGGTGACGGGCGAGAGGGAGAGGCTGTCGGCGGAGGTCGAATCGATGACCGCGAAGCTGAGGCGTGTGACGGACAAGCCCATAGGGGTGGGCTTCGGCATATCGAAGCCGGAGCACGTGAGGGAGGTGGGGAGGCTGGCCGACGCCGCCATAGTCGGCAGCGCCATAATAAGGCGGATGGAGGAGGCGATGGGGGAGGGGAGGAACCCTGTCGAGGAGGTGGAGAGGTTCGCCTCCCAGCTGGCTCGGGCGGCTCACTCGCGAGGATCGAGAGGTGAAGCTTGAAAAGAAGGCTTTTGAACAGGTAACCCTCCGCTCAGCTCTAATAGCCCTCCTGATCATCCCCTTCAACAGCTACTGGGTCTTATATCTCAGCTACGTCTTCGATTCGAACCGCCCTTCAAGCCTCGCCCTGCTTTTCAACGTGATCTTCATCATCCTGATCCTGATGGCCCTGAACGCCCTAGTTAGGAAGATCCTCCCGGTCAAGGGGCTTAGCCAGGTCGAGCTTCTGACGATTTACGCGATGCTGTGTCAGGCGACCGTCTTCGCCGGGAGGGATATGGTTCAGGTCCTGGTGCCCCTTCTGAGCAACGGGTTCTGGTATGCCAGGCCGGAGAACGAGTGGGCCGAGCTTTTCCACGCCTATCTGCCGAGGTGGCTGGTCGTCTCGGACAGGAAGGTCATCCGCGGGTTTTACGAGGGGAACTCATCGCTTTACGAGGAGGGCCATTACCTCCCCTGGATAAAGCCCCTGGCCATATGGACGGGGTTCATAGCGGTCATGAGCTTCACGATGCTGTGTTTGAGCGTGATCGTCAGGAAGCAGTGGAGCGAGCGTGAGAAGCTGACCTACCCGGTTGTGAGGCTCCCGCTGGAGATGACCCGCCCGGGCGGCGCCCTTTTCAAAAACGGGCTCATGTGGCTCGGCGCCGGCATAGCCATGACGCTCAACTCGATAAACGCGCTGGGGCAGATGTTCCCCCAGATCCCCTACCTCCCCCTTTACAAGCAGGTCTGGCTGACGGAGAAGCCATGGAGCGCGATGAACAGCCCGGGCTTCAGGTTCTCGATCTTCCCGTTCGCCATAGGTCTGGGGTATTTCATCCCGCTCGATCTGGCCTTCTCCTGCTGGTTCTTCTATCTTTTCTGGCAGTTCGAGAGGGTTTTGGGGAGCGCGATGGGCTGGTCGGCGGCGGGGTTCCCGTTCCACATCGCCCAGCTTCAGGGGACGTGGATGGGGCTGTTCGTTTTCGCGATCTGGAGCGGGAGGAGGTATTTCATCTCGGTTTTCAAGACGGCCTTCGGGCTGGGGAGGGAGGATGACTCGGGAGAGGCGTTCTCCTACAGGCTGGCCGTCTGGGGGGCGATCTTGGGATCGGCTGCGATGATCCTCTTCGGGTTCAAGGTCGGGATGTCGCTCTGGTTTTCGATCCTGTTTTTCGGGATATACCTGGCGATGTCGGTGACGGTGGCGAGGGTGAGGGCGGAGCTCGGCCCGCCGGCGCACGATTTTTACAACGCCGGGCCGGACACGATCCTCCCCTCCTTCCTGGGCACAAGGCTCATAGGCAAGGAGAGCCTGAGCGGCATGACCCTCTTCTTCTGGATAAACCACCTCTCATACCGGGCGCATCCGATGCCCCATCAGCTGGAGGCGCTTTGGCTCGCCAGGATGACGAACGCCAACGCGAGGAGGCTGGCCTGGTTCCTCATCCTGGCCGCCGTCTTCGGGACGATCACCGCCGCCTGGGGTCATCTGCACATCTCCTACAGGCTGGGGCTGGACAACTGCCGGTCGTGGTATGCGCGGGCCGCATACAGCCGGCTCGCCTCCTGGTGTTACAACCCCACCGGCCCCGACAGGGCGGGGATCATCTTCGCCGGCGTCGGTTTCCTATTCACCGTATCGCTCCTATCGCTCAGGAAGAGGTTCCTCTGGTTCCCGCTTCACCCGGTGGGGTATGTGGTCTCAAGCTGGTGGACCTTTTCGGGTCTGTGGTTCCCGATGCTCATAGCCTGGCTTTCTAAGCGGTTCATACTGAGGATGGGAGGGGCCAAGGGTTACAGGAGGGCGATGCCCTTCTTCCTGGGGCTTATAATCGGCGACGTGATCGCCGCCTCCATCTTCAGCATCATCTCCTCCGCCATGGGGATAAGGGTCGTCTATCTGAGGTGGTGATCAAGGGGCTTTCAAGCTGTTCAGGGCCTCCGCCGCGTCCCGGTGCAAGGGGTTTATCTTGAGGGTCGCCTCGAGCTCGGAGATCGCCTCCTCCCTCCTCCCGAGCTTCAAAAGCGTCATGGCCAGGTTGTAATGGGCGTCGTCCCACCAGGGGGCAAGCTCAACGACCTCCTTAAACCGCTCAACCGCCTCCTCATACCTGCCGAGCTTATACAAGGCTATGCCGAGGTTGTATTTCGCCTCCGAATAATAGGGCCTG
>QNBQ01000147.1 GCA_003645735.1 Candidatus Poribacteria bacterium | reverse complement strand
GGCTGGGGGTGGCCAAAGGCGACGTGGTCGTGCTGTTTTCGAAGCTGGTGCCCGACCCGGTCAGGGCGGGCGGCTACATACCGATAACCCGATCGTTCGTCGTGGTGGACATATACCAGTCGGGGATGTATACGTATGACTCGGCGCTAGCCTTCATACCCCTGAAGATCGCCCAGGAGATCTACGAGCTTGACGGGATGGTCAGCAGGGTGGAGGTGAGGGTGGAGGACCCCGGGAAGGCGGACGAGGTGAGGATGAGGATACTTTCGAAGCTGGGGTTCGAGTTTCTGCCGCGCACCTGGATGGAGCTTCACGGGAACCTGTTCAGCGCCATGGCGCTTGAGAGAAAGGTCACCTTCATCGTCGAGGCGCTCATAGTGCTGGTGGCCGCTTTCAACATAACGAGCATGCTGATCATGCTGGTCATGGAGAAGGTGAAGGACATAGGGATACTGAAGGCGATGGGCGCCAAAAACAGGAGCATAGCCCGGATATTCACGCTTCAGGGGGTCGTCATAGGGATCTGCGGCGCGGCACTGGGGACAGGGTTGGGGCTGGGGCTGTGCGAGGTTCTGCAGAGATGGGTTCACATACCCGTCCCATACACCGACGTATACCCCTTCTCCACCCTTCCGATCGTGGTCGATTGGACGGTGGTCGGCCTCATAAACCTGGCCGTGCTGATAATCTGTTGGCTTGCGACCCTTTACCCGGCCAAGCAGGCCTCAAAGCTCAGCCCCGCGGAGGCGTTGAGATATGAGTGAGGGCGACGCCATCATCCGGGTGATCGATCTACACAAGAAGTTCTTCGACGGCGCTAATGAGCTCCACGTGTTGAAGGGGATATCGGTCGAGGTGAGGAGGGGGGAGATGGTCTGCGTGGTGGGGCCGTCCGGGGTGGGCAAGAGCACCTTCCTCCACATATTAGGGGCGCTGGAGAGGCCCAGCTCGGGAACCGTGCTTTTCGATGGGAGGGATCTGTTCCAGATGAGCGACGACGAGCTCGCGGAGTTCAGATCGCGTCGGATCGGCTTCGTCTTCCAGTTCCACTACCTGCTTCCGGAGTTCACGGCTCTGGAGAACGTGGCGCTGGGCGCCCTGATAGCGGGCGTTCCGCGCGATGAGGCCTTCTCGAGGGCGGAGGAGATGCTGAAAAGGGTCGGCCTGAAGGAGAGGATGGACCACAAACCCTCACAGCTTTCGGGAGGGGAGAGGCAAAGGGTGGCGGTGGCCAGGGCGCTGATAAACGACCCCGACGTCCTGATCGCCGACGAGCCGACGGGCAACTTGGACAAGAGGACGGGCGAGACGGTGTTCAGACTGATTTGGGAGCTTAAGGAGGCCACCGGCAAAACGCTTATCCTGGCGACGCATGACCCCTCGCTGGCCGTGAGGGGGGATAGGATCTTTCGGATGATCGACGGGAAAATCGAACCCTTATCCCAGGAGGAGATAGATGCTTATCTACCTCAACGGGAAGTTCGTTCCAAAGGAGGAGGCTAAGATATCGGTCTTCGACCACGGCCTCCTTTACGGGGACGGGGTTTTCGAGGGGATAAGGTCATACAACGGCAGGGTTTTCAAGCTGGACGAGCACCTCAAGAGGCTGTATGACTCGGCCAAGGCGATAAGGCTGAGGATACCCCTCAGCATGGAGGAGATGCGGGAGGTCGTCCTGGAGACGCTGAGGAGGAACAACCTACGGGACGCCTACATCAGGCTGGTGGTGACGAGAGGGGAGGGCGATCTGGGGCTTGACCCGGACAAATGCCGCGAGCCGACGGTTTTTTGCATAGCGGACAAGATCGTCCTCTACCCCGAGAGGTATTACAAGGAGGGGCTCAGGGTCATAACCGTCTCGACCCGCCGCAACTACGTCGAGGCCCTCAACCCGCGGATAAAATCCCTCAACTACCTGAACAACATCCTCGCCAAGATAGAGGGGAAGCTGGCGGGGGTCGAGGAGGCGATAATGCTGAACGCGGAGGGGTATGTGGTGGAGTGCACCGGCGACAACGTCTTCATCGTCCGGAACGGCTCGCTCATAACCCCGCCCGTCTACATCGGCGCGCTCGAGGGGATAACGAGGAACACCGTCATGGAGCTTGCGAGGGGGATGGGGATCGAGGTGAGGGAGGAGCCGTTCACCCGTTACGAGCTTTACACCGCGGACGAGTGTTTCCTGACGGGCACAGCGGCCGAGGTGATACCGGTTGTCGAGGTGGACGGCAGGCCGATAGGTGACGGTAAGCCCGGACAGCTGACGCTTAAGATCATGGAGGCCTTCAGGGAATACGCCAGGACGCACGGGACGCCGATCTACGGGGAAGAAGGGGGATCATGATACCGAGGTATACGAAGAGGGCGCAGAGGGCGCTCCAGACGGCCATCGAGGAGGCGGCCAGGTTCAACCACCCGGTCGCCGACACCGAACACCTCCTTCTGGCCATCCTTCAGGAGGAGAACAGCGAGGCGGTCCAGGCGCTGAAGGCAATGGGGGTCAACCCATCGGAGATGAAGGCCGAGCTGGAGCAGATCCTGGCCGGCAGGAGCACGACCAGGTTCTACGTCCTGAGGCCGGAGCAATCGCCCAGGCTGAACAAGGTGATACAGATATCGATCGAGGAGGCTAGGTCGCTCGGCACGCCTTACATCGGCACCGATCACCTGCTTTTGGGGCTGCTGAAGGAGAGGGAGGGCCTGGCGGCCATAGTGCTCGAAAGATACGGGGTCGACGCCGAGAGGCTCAAAAGCATCATAGCCCGGAGGGCGGGGATCGCCCAGGGCGAGGCGACGCCGATGCTCGACCACTTCTGCCGCGACATAACGCAGCTGGCCCGGGAGGGAAAGCTCGACCCGCTCATAGGCAGGGAGAGGGAGCTTGAGAGGATCATAGGGATACTGCTGAGGCGGACGAAGAACAACCCGGTGCTCATAGGGGAGCCCGGCGTTGGGAAGACGGCCATAGTCGAGGGGCTGGCCCAGAGGATAGCCGAGGGCAAGGTGCCGCCGCTGCTTCTGGGTAAAAGGCTCCTCGCGCTCGACATAGGGGCTTTGGTGGCCGGCACGAAGTTTAGGGGGCAGTTCGAGGAGAGGATGAAGGGGGTCCTGAACGAGATAAGGAAGGCGGGCAACGTCATCCTCTTCATCGACGAGATACACACGATAGTCGGCGCCGGGGCGGGGGAGGGCGCCATAGACGCGTCCAACATGCTCAAGCCGGCCCTGGCCAGGGGCGAGCTGCAGTGCATCGGCGCCACCACCCTGGACGAATACAGGAAATACATCGAGCGGGACGGTGCGCTCGAGAGGAGGTTCCAGCCCGTCCTGATCGACCCGCCCACCCCTCAGGAGACGATCAGGATCATAAACGGCATAAAACACAGGTATGAGGCCCACCACAACGTCGTCTACACCGACGAGGCCGTCCAGGCGGCCGTCAGGCTGGCCGACAGATACATTCAGGACAGATACCTGCCGGACAAGGCGATAGACGTCATAGACGAGGCGGGGGCGCTGGCGAGGCTTAAGGCCCATCGGACCTCCGGGGAGCTGAAGGAGCTCGAGAGGGAGCTGAGGGAGGTGATGAGGAGGAGGGAACAGGCGAAGGCCGAGGAGGACTTCGAGCTGTCGATCCAGCTGAAGGCCAGGGAGGAGCTGATCAAAGAGAGGATGATGAGCTACAGGATCGTCGTGACAGAAAGGGAGGTGGCGGAGGTCGTCTCCAGGTGGACGGGGATACCGGTCAGCAGGCTGACCGAAAGCGAGAGCCAGAAGGTCATGAGGCTGGAGGAGGAGCTTAAAAAGAGGGTGATCGGCCAGGATGAGGCGATAGAGACGGTCTGCCGGGCGATAAGGAGGTCGAGGGCCGGCCTGAAAAACCCGAACAGGCCCATAGGCTCCTTCCTCTTCATAGGGCCGACCGGCGTGGGCAAAAGCTACCTGGCCAAGGTCATAGCTGAGGTCCTCTTCGGCAGGGAGGACGCCCTCATAAGGCTGGATATGTCCGAGTTCATGGAGAGGTTCACCGTCTCGCGCCTCATAGGCGCTCCGCCCGGATACGTGGGCTACAACGAGGGGGGAGAGCTGACGGAGAGGGTGAGGAGGAAGCCCTATTCCGTGGTGCTGTTCGACGAGATCGAAAAGGCCCACCCCGACGTCTACAACATCCTGCTCCAGATACTGGAGGACGGGAGGCTGTCGGATAACCTCGGCCACACGGTCGATTTCCGCAACACGATCCTGATCATGACTTCAAACGTGGGGACGCGCGACATCACCTACAACAGGAAGCTGGGATTCTCGATGGTCGAGCTTAGAAGCTCCGTGGAGATGATGAGGGAGAGGATCTTCTCCAACCTGAAGGAGAGGTTCAACCCCGAGTTCCTCAACAGGATAGACGAGATCGTCATCTTCAGGCCGCTGGAGATGGATCACATAAGGCGGATAGCCCGGATGATGTTGGAGGAGGTGGTCGAGAAGGCGAGTGAGAACGGGTATCGGGTCGAGGTTGATGAGTCGGTCGTGGATCTGGTCGTCAAGCTCGGATACAAGCCCGAAACCGGGGCCAGGGGGCTGAGGAGGGAGGTTCAGAGGAACGTGGAGGACGTGTTGGCGGAGGCGATCCTGGCCGGCGAGATCTCGCCCGGGGAGCCGGTCAGGCTGGTCTCCGACGGGGGGAGGGTTACAGTCCGGCCCGCCGAAAAAGGTGTCGAACAGGTCAACACGGTGGGCGGATGAATCGTTTATATTCCCGTTCGAAACCTCCCTCACCCCACCTCGGAGGTGTTCAACCGATGGGAAGGATTTTGAAAGCGTCGATCCTGGCGATGCTCGTAGCCGCCTGCCCCTTCTGTCTCGCCCAGGACCCCAGCCTCACGGTCAAGGAGATCAGGATAACCGGCAACAAGACGATCTCCGAGGAGCTGATAAGAAGCCTCATAGAGACCGAGGTCGGCGAGGAGATATCGATCGATAAGCTGTCGAAGGACATAAAGGAGATCTACAACTCGACGGGGGCGTTCTACGACATCCAGGTGGACGTCCGGCCGACGGAGGAGGGGCTGATCGTCGAATACAAGCTGTTCGAAAGCCCGAAGATCAAGGAGATAAGGATCGAAGGAAACAGCGCCATCAAGGAGAAGGAGATCAGGGATAGGATCAACATCTCCCCCGGGGAGTTCTATCACGAGAAGACCGTCTGGGACAACGAGCGGAGGATAGAGGAGCTTTACAAGGAGAAGGGGTATTACAACGCGAAGGTCAAGGCCGTCAGGGAGGAGAACGGCGACGGGACGATCGACTTGGTGTTCAGAATAGACGAAGGCCGGAAGGTCAAGGTGGGGAAAGTGGAGTTCGTGGGGAACGATAGCCTGTCGGACAGGGCGATAAGGAAGGTCATGAAGACCAGGAAGGGGAAGTTTCTGAGGGAGTCCGTTCTGGAGGAGGATGTCAAGAGGATCGAAGAGCTTTACAGGGACAAAGGGTTCGCGTTCGCCAAGGTGGAGAAGGTGGAGAAGCTCTTCTCCGAGGACGGGGGGAGCGTCACGGTCAG
>QNBQ01000146.1 GCA_003645735.1 Candidatus Poribacteria bacterium | reverse complement strand
CAACTTTATCTCCGCCACCCCCTCTTTGCTCGTCCTCGTGGCATAGGCGAAGGTGTCCTTTTTGGAGGAGAAGCCGGAGTATGTCGCGTAGACCCAGGTTCTGTGAGGTTTCCCGTCGAGCATTACCTTCACCGGCAGGATATCGTTAACCTTTAGCTTCACCGGATTTTCGAGCAACACGAGCTGATACCGTCTCTCCGGCGCTTTTTTGTAAGTATCCGTAAAGGCTTCGCCCACGTTGATGACCGCCAAAGCGCAGCTTTCCGACCAGAAACATCTGATCACATTTTTAAGCTCCTTCTTCGTCTTGCCCCTTACATAGCCTCTCGTAGTTTTCGCCACGAAACCGGATTTCGGCTCGGCCACTACGAGATACGTCCCCTCCTTTTCAAGCCTCACCTTAACGGGAGCGACTCTTCCCTCCTCTCCTCCGGGTTTCACCTCAAGGGGCATGATCTTCCCCTCAGGGCTGACGATGTAAAGTTTTTCGATCCTATCGGCTTTAGGAGGAGGGCTGTTGGGGAAGAGATGACCCCACCCAAGGGAGATCGTGATCTCCTGTCCGGGCTTCGGATGGTAGTTATCGACGTTAACCCAAAGGTAATGCGCCCAAAGAGGCGTTGCGCACAACACGAGGGCTAAAGCTGCGATGAGAGACATTCTCATCGTGTCACCTCCTTAGACTTTTAAAACTCCATCCTGAGCTGAAGGAGCCATATGGGACCCCACCAGTCACGTTCCGGCTCCCCGTAATCGGAGCCGAAGATGTTGTTCCCCTCAAGCGAGAGGTAGGCGAACTTGGAGAGCTTCTTAATAAGTTTCACATCAAACAACCAATACCCCTCCGTCTTCTTGGTGTTCCTGGCATCTTTATACATTTCGCTCACATATTGACCCCCGAAGTTCAAGGAGAAGCCGAGGGGTTTGAACCTGTAGCTCAGCTGAGCTGCGAGGTTATGTCTTGGGCAATAAGGGAGCTCCTTGCCCGTCTCTTTGTCCTGAGTGTCTAAGTAAGTGTAAGATAAATTAGCCAAAAGCCAATCGAAAATCGCCGCTCTAAGACCTACTTCTATTCCCTGTGTATAAACCTTCCCGATGTTTTTGTAGCTTCTCACCGGAAGCTCATCTATCGTCTCCCCGGTCTCAACGCTGACCACTTTATCTTTAAGGTCGTTTCTGAACAGCGTCGCGCTGAAGACCGCTCTTTGCATTATCCACTCCACTCCCACCGAGTAGCCCCAGGATTTTTCGGGCTTAAGGTTCGGGTTCGATTTGATCCAAAATCTGCGGTGCTGGAACGGCTCTTTATAATAAAGCTGCCGGACGGTAGGCGATTTGAAACCCCGTCCGATGGAAGCTCGAACCCTCGTCCGGTTTGTTAACTCCCACATGAGGTTGAGTTTCGGACAAAACTCGGTCCCATATGTTGAGTGGTGATCCAGCCGTCCCCCTATGACCACGCTCAGAGGCCTCCACGCCGAGAGCTTCGTTTCATTCTGAAGGTAAAAGCTCATGACGTTGATCTTCTTCTCGGCCAGATTATAATCGAGCTCCTCCCTCAGATACTCCGCTCCGAGCGTCATCAGATTGTCCATCGGCAGGGGTTTGCTATAGCGGAGCTCCAGGTCCTTGTAATACATATCGCCTGTTCTGGGCGTAAAGCCCGATGGCTCGCCATACTCCTCGGTTTTGAAGTCCCAATCGTAATAATATCCCCTCACCTGCAGGTTGGACCCATCTTCGAACGTCGCTTTCAACGCCGGGGAGAGGCGGATTTTGAGATTATCCGAATATCGGACCGTATCCTTAGTCAGGTATTTCCTCTTCCGCTTCTGCTCCTCGCCTGCCAGTTGAAGTGAAAACTCGATATTTCCTCTCGAATAGGAGAACTTGGCATCTACCCGATTTCTTGTGTATCTCTCATCCCTATTTTTCCTGTAACCGTATTTACCCATCTTCGAATCTTCCCTGCTGACCTGAAGAAACATCCCAAGGGAGTTCACCTTCGCGCCCCAGTAAAGCGAACCCAGCTTCGTCTGATGAGTTCCATAAGCGGTTCGCACACCGTAGATGGTTCTATCGGGCGTCGATTTCGTGATGATGTTAACCACGCCGGCGAGGGCATCGCTTCCATAGAGAGCCGAGCCTGGACCCTTGACGATCTCGATTCTCTCGATCATCCCCAAGGGAACCTGGTTAAGACCATATCCGGCTTCTCCCATCCCTCCTCCTTTCACCCTTTGACCGTCCACCAGCACAAGCCCATAGCCGCTGTTGAAATCCAGCCCCCTTATCCTCGTCCTCCAAGCGGATATCCCAGGAACATCTTCGGATCTCACAAATATCCCCGGCACATACCGTAATAGATCGGTCACCGTCTGAGCTGTTGACTGATCGATATCATCCTTAGTTATGACCACCGTCTCAACAGGAACATCCTTCAGCAGGTGAGGCGTCTTCGTAGCCGTCACAACTACCTCTTCAAGCTTAAGGCTCTCTTCAGCTTGGCTCACCGTGAGCCAGGTAAGCCACACAAGCCCTACGAGCAAAGAGAACATCACCCCATCCCTTCCCATCTTTCCCCTCCTTTCGCTCAAGAGGCTGTTTGAAAGAGTTCATCGCCACGTCCTGCTCCCCGGGGAATCGCCGGTCAGGAAACGGCGTGTTACTTCCCTGAAAAAGATAACACAAACGAGGACGGATGTCAAGGGTTTTCCGGAGCCGACCGACGAGCAGGAGCTGGCCATATCAGCCCTTGGGGAGAGAGGCGAGGTTGAAACGAAGGGTTCGGCTCCATTATGATGGGCATCGTGGAGGCTCGATAGTGGGGCGTCTTTGCTCAGAGCGCGCTCATCCCCTGCCAATAATCGAAATACCGAAGCTTATCAAACGAGTATCGCCGCTTTGCCTTAGCAAGCGCCGGCTCCCAGATCGGAGCAGTTTGCAGCACGAGACCTACAGAAATAATCGCTTTGGAGCTTGAGCCTCTCCTTAGCCATATATTCCGCAATGACGCTAAGCTCTGGGCATTCGGGAGAGGCGATGAGAAACGGCGAAATGAGTGGATCTAGTGCTCGACCACAGAGATCATTGTTGATATAAGCGATGAAGCTTCTTTCGAGCCTTCTGAGTGGTGAAACGCCACATCACAGTCGCACAAGCCTCATTTCTAGCCTCCGCCCACCTTTCAACCTCCTCCCTCACACTCTCTCCCCAATACGCCTCGATGTTCAACCAGCTGCCATGCTTCAGCCTTCTTGCCTCCTCAGGTTCAAAGCACCTGTAAAAGCTGCTGGAGTGTGAGTGGAGAGCTCATCAACCACCCACTTCATGAAGCTTGCAAGCTCCTCACTCCTTCTGCGCCACATCGCCTTAGAGAGGAGCAGTGTTCGAGCCCTTGTGAGCTTTCTCCACGCCTTTTTCGATCATGTGTGGTCAGTAGGTTGACCTGGGGGACGCAGGGAGTTAGAATTGAGCTGAGAGGGAGTTATTCGACAAAGCAAAGGCGGCGATACACAAGGAGGGATGAGCTGTGGACAGGTTGAAGGTAAATTTGGTGCTTATCGCGTTGATGTTCCTTTGTGGGATGGGAGTCATAGAGACAGCGCTCCTTGCGAGGTTCGTCCTTGGACACGATGAAGAGCTTACCCTCCTCGGCATAGACCACGAAGGTTGGGAGACGATTCATTTCACCTTGGGATGTATCTGGGTTGGGTTGATTGCGATTCATATCGGCATGCATTGGGGCGTGATACAGAGTGCATTCCGCAGGCTGGTCCCGAACCGAACTGTGAGGGTGATAGTCGGCGTGATTTTCATCATCGTTTGCATCCTCCTCGTGACCTTCCCGTTCATTGTGAAGCCGAAGGCACACGGGGCAAGCCTCTAGAGTTACGCAGTTGACTGCGAACCCTTTTTCATCAAGATGTAGGAGGGAAAAGCGATGAACCCGCCCAAGTGCGATGACCTTGACTATTTCTCATCACATCCCAGAGTGTATTCACCTGCACAGAGGCAGCAAGATGCCAACCTCAGGGGGAGAAAGCCCCTGCCCACGAGAACTAGCCACCTATCATTGAAGTGGCAAGCACAAAAGGGTTGGGAAAGGGATCTCCCTTTTGACCTTACTTTGGAGTGATGGGGAAGCCCTTATCCCTCGGGTTTATGATAAGCCTTCGGGCGGAATACTGGGAGACGAGCGACCTTGAGGTTCCTCAGCTTCCTGACCTCCTCGTCGCTGAAGCGGTTCATCCCCTAGCTTTCTGAAACCCTGTCGAAGGACCTCCTCTTTTCATCCCGCTTTCCCTTAAGGGCCCTGACGAACATCCGCTTTCCCTCCAGGGGTTTGACGCTGACCTCCTCAAAGCCCGCGCTCTCAAGCAGCTCTCTCATCTCATCAGGCGAGAGCGGCCTCTGCCCCGGTGCGACGCTCGCCCCTTTCATCCAATCTATGCAAAGCAGGAGCCCTCCGGGTTTCATGACCCTCGCCATCTCACGGAGCGCCCTCCCCTGGTCGTCGAACTCGTGGACGGAGAAGGACGAGAGCAGGAGGTCGAAGACCTCACCTTTGAAGGGGAGCTCCTCCGCCCTTCCCCCGACGAAGAACGCGCCCTTTTCGCCTCCGGGAAGGTCTTCGACCTTCCTGTCAAGCCCCACGACAAGTTCGCAGTTTTCCCTGAGCTCAAGGACAAGCTTCCCCCTCCCGCATCCGACATCGAGCGCCGCCTGAAACCTTCTCCCCTTCACTTCATCAAGAATCTCCTTCAAGTTTCACAACCCTCCTTTTCGGAGAGAAGATCATGCAGAGGATGAAGATAAGGCTTGAGGCTATGATGATAACAGCGCCGGATGGAGCGTTGAAGGCGTAGGAGAACGAAAGCCCGAGGAGACAGGAGCTCACCCCGAAGGCCGCAGAGAGGGCGAACATCTTCTTCAGGCTGTATGTGAGCTGATACGCCGCGGAGGGCGGGTTAACTATCAGGCTGAAGATCAAAAGCCCCCCTATGGTGTTCAGGTTCAGCGCCACGTTTATCCCACACAGCGAAAGGATGAGATAAAATATCGCCCTTTCTGGTATCCCGACGGCTCTGGCTATCTCCCTGTTGAAGAGGATCGCCTGAACCTCCTTGAAGAACAGGACGAGGAAGAGGAAGATACAGAATGAGGTGAGCGAAAGGAACAGGAGGTCCCTTGAGGAGAGCATCAGTATGTTACCCCAGATGAGGTTCAGGGCTTCGGTCCTTGGGCCCTTCATGAGGCCTATCCCGAGGAAGGCGATGCCAAGGACTGCCGAGAAGATTATGCTCAGGGATATGTTCGGATCGAACTCGGCCCTGTCGGCGATGGGGCCTATCAGGGCGGCGGATACGAGGCAGAAGAGAATCGCAAGGAGAAGCGGGTTCACGTTGAGAAGCAGCCCCAGCACAGCTCCCGCAAAGGCGGCGTGTGACATAGAAACGCCCACAAACGGTATGCGCATCATTATGACCCACACCCCCACGACCCCGCAGCTCGCTCCTCCCAGGATTGAAGCCACGATAGCTCTCTGGATGAACTT
>QNBQ01000145.1 GCA_003645735.1 Candidatus Poribacteria bacterium | reverse complement strand
GACGAGCTGCAGCGAAAACAGCCTCTCCTCCCTCACCGCCCCCGTATATCTGCTTATGCCGATCCCGGTTCTGGTCCACGGGTTAGGGATCAGGTCGGAGGGGTGGGGCTTCAGGTCGGAGAAGTAGACGGTCGATGGCCGCCATGAGCTTCCGAAAACCCTGCACGCCAGGCAGAACCTCCCCTCCCCCAGGGCCGAGGCGACCTCCCGGTTGTGGGGGCAGGTCAGCTCCGGCCTGGGAGGGGTGCAGACGGGGTGGCCGCGGGATCTGAGCAGCCTCTCGAGATACGCCCTCGCCCTGCCCCTCAGGGTTGAGGCGGGGATGATGGGCAGCCCCTTGTGATCGACCTGCACGCATCTGTCCACGAGCGGCAGCCTCTCCCCGGGGCCGGAGATGTGGAGGGGCGAGCGGAGGGCGGCGGTCAGGCGGATGACGAACCTCCTCCTCATCGATCCACCTCCTACCGCTCACTCCATCGCCTTACATATCTCCACCAGATCCCATACCGGGCAGTATATCCCCTTGCCCTCCCCTTCGCCGAAGGGCGGTCGGTCGAGCTTATGGATCGGCAGGAATTTGATCCGGAAGATCTCCTCCCAGGATCCGGCTCCGTTCGGCCCTTCAAGCGTTTCGAAGAAGCCTTTTTCGATCGTCCTCCCCTTTTGATACGCGTAATGGAGGGCGCCGACCAGCGCCGAGCGGGAGGCTATGAAGGCCTGGGCGAGCCTGTAAAGCCTTCCCCTGTGCTCCCTGAGCTCATCCGCCTTTTCCAGCAGGAAGCGGAGCTCATCGGCCGTAAACGGCCTGAGGGTCATGTATGTCTTCAACGACGAGCCGATGGAGAACATCCTCTCCCTGAACCCCTCGAGATCGGGCGGTATCCTCTCAGGCGAGTCGGCCAGGAGGAAGGTCATCGTCCCGCGCCTTCTTTCGGGGCGCATCCCTCTGAAGGCCCTTTTGGCCCATTTCAGCAGCTCGCCCTCGGCGAACTCAACCGCCCTCCTCACGGGTGTTTTCTCGTCACAGATCAGCATCCCCAGCGAAAAGGCGTATTGGGGGGCGAACTCCATATCGGTCAGCCTGAGGAAGGTTTCGCAGAAGTGGAGCCCGATCCTCCCCCAGCAGATCAGGCTGAGGTCGTCGCCCCCCAGGGCGAGGATCTGGAAGGGGAGCTTTTTGAGCTTCGGCCCCGTTTTTCCGGGGAGCCAGCCCATGGATCGGGCGCCGATCTGGGTTGAGCGGGCCAGGGCGATGGAGGCGGCCAATTTCACGGTTTGGGAGACCCTGAAGCTCCAGGAGAGGTAGTCGGCGATCGTCCTCATCCCTTTGAGAGCCGCGCCGAAGTTGTTCCCATCGCCGTATGCCACGGCCATGAGCCTCCTCCTGACGCCTTTCGGGATCATATCGGAGATGAGGTCGGCGGTGCATTGCTCGGCCGTCTCCCCTTCGACGCCTATCGCCTCCGGCGTAAGCCCGACAAGCTCCAGGGCCTCCCCCAGCTTGGATCTCCTCTCGCTTCTTCCCCTGACGAACTTCACGAAGCACGCCTCGCAGACGGCCGTCTCCTCCCCTCTTATCGTCTCCCATCTCTCGGCCGGCCTGGTTCTGCAGAGGGCGCATCGCTGTTCGAATGGCAGCGTTTCGAGCAGCGGCAGCTCGTCGTAGAACCGGTCGGCCTCCATCGCCAGGTGTGCTTTCCCGAGCGTTCGGCTGAACCTTTCGATCAGATCGGCGATCCTCGCCTTTTGCGAGGCGGCGGCGACCTGGACGTATTTCAGCTTCTCATAGGCCCTCCGTTTAAACAGATCGGCCCAGCTCAGCTGGTCGTCGAAATAGGGGGAAGGGGCCAGCAGCTCGACGGTTGAGGCGGCGCACCTCAACACCGCCTCCGGCCCTATCGATTCGGCGGCTTTGCCGGCCAGCTCCTCGACGAGCTCGTCCAGCAGGGTGGAAGCGCCCCTTATCTCGTTCAGGCCCGGCGTTTCGAATATGTAGGACTTTATCCCCTTGGCCGCGCATACGACGAGGTATGCCTCCCCGCGCGGCTCGGCCAGAAGCGACCTCACGCGGCTTATCCTCTCGATCGCCCCCGGGATGTTGGAGCGGAGGAAGGAGCGGAGCGGCTCCTGCTGGGAGAGATCCATCGTCAGGGCGGCCAGCCTTCTGAGGTGTAGCTCCTCCTCGGAGCAGTTCGAGGCCCTTGAGGCGAGGTTGACGACGGCAGCTCTGCTGAGAACCTCGGCGGGGGAGACCGCCTCCCCCTTATCCCCGGCCTTTTTGACGCCGTCGATCAATCCCTCTTCATCGAACCCCTTTTCGAACGAGGGGAACTTTTTGGAGAGCCTTTCCCTCCAGAACCTGGCCGCCTCATCGGCCGCCGATTTCAGATCCTCCGCTTCCCTCAACCTCCCGGCCAGAAGCTCGGCCGCTTTCCTCCCTTCGTCCATCTATCACCTCTATCCTCCCCAACCCCATCACACATCCCTTCCCCACATGCAGCCATTCGCCGGCGGCCAGGAGTTTCTTGAACGGCCTCATATCCCCTTCGAACTCGACCTCCCCGACCAACCCGCCCATCTTCACCCTGCTTTTCTGTCTGAGGGAGAACCTCTCCAGATCGATCCACTTCAGCTCGCCTCCCGTCCTTCTGATCCCCTCGGCCGCTTCGATCAGCCGTTTGAAATCGGCTTTGACCTCAAACCCGCAATGGAAGAGGGCCAGGAGGGAGATCCTCCTCAGAAGGGCCCTTATGAGGTGGTGGAACTGGAGGTCGGAGACCAGCCTGCCGTTCGATTTGATCCTGACGGGGGAGCGGAGGGCTATGGTCGCCCGCTCGTCCGGCATCTCCTCCGCCCGCCTCTCCAGCTGCTCCTCCGAGCAGACGAACCACCCGCCCGAAAGGCTCTCCTCCTCGGCGTGGAAGATGAGCTTTTCGCCCTCGGGGTGGAGGGATGTGACCGACATGAGGGTGAACCTATCCCTCTTCGGGCCCAGCCCGCTTTTTTCGAGCCGTTTGACCGAGAAGATCAGGTAGGGTATGAGCTCGATCGCCCTGCCTATGAGGATCAGGTCGAACGTGAGGAGGGAGCTGTTTTGTGATGGGATCGGGCGGATTACGAACGGGCGGGGTATATCGGAGATCGTCCTGAACTTCGGGACGCTTTCATGTTTTTGGGTTTCGAAGAGGTAGGTGTAGACGCATGAGGGCTGGAGCAGGCAGCCGGTGCAGCTTTCCCGATCCCTTGCGAGGCAGACCGTCTTTTTGAGGGAGATCCCCAGGGCGCCCCGCAAGGTGGAGCCGACGAACCTGGGGAGGTTGAACCTATCGTCGGCTTTGAGCCTGAACCTGAAGGCTGCGAACTCCAACCCCGCGAGATCCATCTTTCCCGCCCGTTTTTCAGTCCGTCGGGGATTTTATCAGAAATCGAGGTCGATGTCAATGCTTTCCCCCCTCGACGGGCAGCTCCCGGTCTGGGAGTGTATTCATCCGCCCCGATCACTGATTGACCAATCAATCGCCACAATCCCCTATAGGACGGGTCTCATTTGTCACTGTGCCGGGCCATTCAAAACCCCGCCGCTGAAACCGCGTCGCAATCCCCTATAGGACGGGTCTCATTTGTCACGCTGTCAAGTTAAACGGATTCACGTTCGCGTCAACTGTCGCAATCCCCTATAGGACGGGTCTCATTTGTCACTTGCAATAAGGCGGGGAAGCACAAGGTCGGTATTCAGAGTCGCAATCCCCTATAGGACGGGTCTCATTTGTCACGCACTCGGTCAGTTTTCAGGGGAGTTCAGCTAGCAGGTCGCAATCCCCTATAGGACGGGTCTCATTTGTCACATGATGAGGACGCGGAACTATTGAAAGGGATACTGGCGGTCGCAATCCCCTATAGGACGGGTCTCATTTGTCACGCTATCAGACGGGCGAGCACAAGATCAGTTTTCAGGGGTCGCAATCCCCTATAGGACGGGTCTCATTTGTCACTTGCCGGGTTCGTCGAGATATCTGATCCGGCTACGGGGTCGCAATCCCCTATAGGACGGGTCTCATTTGTCACGCGGGGTAGGGAGAGGAGGGTGAGCTAAATCCCAAATGTCGCAATCCCCTATAGGACGGGTCTCATTTGTCACCGGGTGAAGTTCGCCGCGTAGCGCTCTATCGAACCAGCGTCGCAATCCCCTATAGGACGGGTCTCATTTGTCACGCCCCCCCTCCGGAGCGCCCATAAATTCTAGGCTGAAAACCCCCATTTCGCTAACCTCACCTTAGGAGGGCATCAGAATGGTTTGCTATGCAAACTATTTTTCGGGCTGTCAAAGATCAAAAATCCAGGTTTCACGCGGGTTTGAGGCCCCTTTGACCCCCGTCGCTAACCTCCCCCCTTTTCTGAGGGTCTCGGAGGTTAGCGACTTTATCTTAACACAGGTTAAGGCTAAATGTCAAGGGAGTCGTTCCCCGGGCAGTTTCGACTTGGAGGCGGCATTCCCGAGAGGACGCTTTCATCGAGGGGGAAGCAATTCCCCGGAGGCCCTTCGGCTCATCCCTCCGATTTTCCTCGATGCCGTTGACCCGCTGGGGTGTGGTGTATTATACTGTTAGTGCAAAACGGCTTGAAAGGGAGGAGAGCCATGAGGACGAGGGCAAAGGTCGGGGCGGGTGAGCGGAAGACAACCCTCACCATCAGGATAACGGTCGAGGAGAAAAGGGCGCTCATACAGGAGGCCCAAAGGAGGGGGACGACCGTCACGGAGCTTATAAGAAAGGCGCTGAGGGAGGCGTCCATACTGAAGGAGCCTTCCCCCCAGGAGTGGCCGAAGCCGAGGCCCATAGGGATCGGGGATTTCAAGAGGGAGGAGCTTTATGGGTGATGTTTTCCTTGATACGAACGTCCTGGTCTCCTGCATAGACACCACGCGGAGACATCACGCCGAGGCTTTTGAGCTTATAGGGAGGGTGAGGAGGGGCGAGCTGAGGGCGTTCATATCAACGCAGGTCATCGGCGAGTTTTACGTATCGCTGACCAGATCAGCGGGAGGCGTCAGCCCGCCCTTGACGCCTGAAGAGGCGGGTGAAGAGGTGAGGGCTCTCATCAATTCGAGGCTTTTCACGGTTCTTCCCGTTGACGGGGATGTGATCATCAGAGCCGTTCGCCTGGCATCGAGCAGGGGGATCAGGGGCGTGAGGTTTTGGGATGTTGTGATCGTATCGACGATGTTGGAAAACGGCCTTTCGGTTCTCTGCACGGAGAACGAGGGGGATTTTGGGAGGTTTTCCGATCTGGTGAGGGTCGTCGGCCCTGAGGGGTGGGGATCGCTGTGAGGGTTTGGAGCGACTGACACCCGCCTCGAAATGCCTACCCCGCCTGATATGCGCTCCAACCCCTCATGAAGCAAACCTCATTCACCGCTATTCATCCGCCCCGATCACTGATTGACCAATCAATCGCCGCAATCCCCTATAGAACGGGTCTCATTTGTCACAACGGCAATAAGCGTAGTAAAACAAGCTCTTGGTGAGGTCGCAATCCCCTATAGAACGGGTCTCATTTGTCACCCG
>QNBQ01000144.1 GCA_003645735.1 Candidatus Poribacteria bacterium | reverse complement strand
TCCCGGCGGCGGGGAGGCCGATCGAGCTGAGGGCGCTCGCCGCGGGGGTTGGAGCCCTCGTGAAAAAGGCGAGGGAGGAGGCCGAGGAGCGGGCGGAATCGATCAGAAGCGAGATCGAACCGCTCAGAAAGAAGATAAGCGGGCTTGAGGCCGCCAAATCGGAGAGGCTGAGCAGGCTTCAGATCATCAGATCCCAGCTTCAAAAGCTTGAGACGAGGATCGAAAGGGAGAAGGGGAGGATCGAGGCCGAGATCGCCGAACTGGAGGCCCAAAAAGCGAAAACGGCGGATGAGCTTAGGGCGTTTGAGGGGCTGGACGAGAGGATGGAGCGGCTGCTTGAAAAGCGGGAGAAGCTGAAGCCGATCTATGACGAATACATCCGTAACGAGGGCATAGCCGCTCAACTTGACGAGCGGAGGGCCGCTTTAGCGCGCAAGAGCTTCGAGCTGGCCGAGCTGGAGGAGGAGATGGGGAGGGCATCCGTCAGGCTCAGGGAGCTTGAGGCGAGGTTCGATCAGGAGCTGCTCGAAAGGCTTGAGGGGGAGGTGAACAAGCTCTCCGCCGAGCTGGCCGCTTTGAGGGAGAAGGAGAAGGCGCTTGAGACGGATCTCAGGAGGGTCGAATCGGAGCTCAAGGGGATGAGGGAGGCGATGGAGGAGATGGAGAGGGCGGAGGCCGAGAAAAGGGCCGCTGAGGAGGCGTTGAAGCTGCTCAACTTCCTGAGGATGGAGATCCTGAACAAAGCGGGGGATCGGATCGCCGACAGATACCGCCGCGCCGTCGCCCAGGAGGCCACGAGGATATACAGGGAGATATCGGGCGAGCCGGTCACGCTCAGCTGGGAGGAGGGGTATGAGGTGGTGCTGGTGGACAGGGCCGGGGGAGGCGAGAGGAGAAGGGTGTTCAAGCAGCTATCGGGCGGGGAGCAGGTGAGCGTGGCCCTGGCGGTGAGGCTGGCGCTCTTGGAGTTCCTGTCCGATGTGGGGATAGGCATCTTCGACGAGCCGACCGTCAACCTCGACGAGGACAGGAGGCTCAACCTGGCGAAGGTCATCCCCACCGCCGTCGGGGATTTCTCCCAGCTTTTCATCATAAGCCATGACGACTCGTTCGACTCCATAACGGAGAACGTAATCCGTTTGGAGAAGGACGAGCGTTTAGGGAGCAGGGTGATAAACCTCTGAAGGCCAGGAGAGGTAAAAATGAGCCGGATGAGATCGATCCTCGCGCTTACCGCTTGTCTCGCGGTGGTTTCAGGCGCCGCTTGGGGGGGATACAATCCAGGCGACGCCTGGCTGGTCGATCAGGGCGGGCAGATCATAAGGGTCACGGCTGAAAACAAGATCGACCCACAGGTGATCTCCGGCTTCAAACAGCCGGTGGTGGCCGCCGTCAACCCATCCGACGGCAGCCTGTGGGTCGCCGATTCGGCGGCGCAGGTGCTGGTCAAGTTCGGCGCCGACAAAACCCAGAAGGCGATGATCAAGGGGATCGTAACCCCCTCCTCCATCTCGCTCAACCCGGTCGATGGATCGGTCTGGGTCGGGATGGAGAACGGGGTGGCGAAGTTCGACGCCAGTGGAAAACAGATCTTCAAGATAGGCGGCATCAGGGAGGCATATGTGGCGGTCAACCCCAACGACGGAACCTGCTGGGTGACCGACGCCGGCAGGAGCGGCAACCCGCCCGGAAAAGTCCTGAAGCTGGGGCCGGACGGATCGCAGCTGCTCGTGATCGATAAAGGGTTCACCGAGCCGAAAGGGGTGGCCGTCTATCCCAAGGACGGCAGCGCATGGGTGGTGGACAGCCAGGGGAACAAGGTGGTGAAGCTCGACGCCAACGGGAACACCGTCGTGACGCTGGACAACCTCAACTTCCCCACATGCGTCGCCGTCAACTGGAAGGACGGAACGGCCTGGATCTCCACACAGGACGGAAGGCTGCTGAAGGTGTCTCCGGACGGGAAGGTGATCAAGGAGATACAGTGCCAGACGATAGGGATCATGTTCCCGCTCTTCGTAGCAGTCGACTCATACACCGGCTCCGTATGGGTGATAGACACGATCATGAGACAGGTGATCAAGCTGGACGAAAACGGGACACCGAAGATCCAGATACCCAGGCAGATACTTCAACGGCCCTCCTACGTGGCCGTGGCGCCTTATTGGAGGGTTAAGAGGTGAGGCGGATAGCCGCCCTCCTCATCCCGCTCCTCTCCTCCCCGGCCCTCGCGGCCATAGACCTCGAGATCAAGCCTGAGGACATACAACTGTCCAACCCATCCCCTCAGGAGGGGGAGATCGTCCAGATAGCTGTGACGGTCCACAACATCGGGGATGAACCGCTGCCGCCGGCGGAGGACGTGGAGGTCTGGCTTTACGAGGGGCCGCCGGACGACGAGGACACCCTCAGGATACCCACCCTCAACACCATAACCGAGCTTCCCCCGGGCGGGTCGGGCCAGATAAACGCCAGGTGGAGGGCGAGGGCCGGGGTGAAGAAGCTCTTCGCCAGGGTCGACCCCGAAAACAGGTTCGCCGAAGAAGACGAGACGAACAACCAGGCCTCCATCGAGCTGAACGTCGAGGAGTTCCGCCCCCCTGAGGTCACCCCTCAGCAGATCAGGGAGGCGATAAGGAAGGGGGTGGAGTGGATAAAGTCGCAACAGGGGGAGTTCTTCAGGAGGTGCCCCCTGGACGGGTCGGAAAACCCGCTGGTGTTGAAGATCTGCAGATACGACACCATATCCCTCCTGGGCCTCCCCATAGAGAAGCGGCCCAGCAAGGCGTGGGACCCCATCTCGGGCGTGGGGGCGACCGCGCTCGCGGTCTTCACGCTGCTGGCCGCGGGGCTCGACGAGAACGACCCCGCCGTCAGGGACGGGCTGGATTACCTGATGAGCTACGATTGGAGCAGGGAGAACGACGTATACGCCTACGCGATGCTGATCCCCGCCCTGGTGGCGACGGGGAACAAGGAGAGATACCTGAGCATGGTCCAACACGCGGTCGATTTCCTGGCCTCAAGACAGCTGCTGGCCGAGGACGGCTTCTCCGACAGGGACGACGGCGGATGGGGCTACGGCAGCCTGGCCGATATGGCCCACATGCAATACGTGATGTATGCCCTATACGCGGCCAAGCAGTGGGAGGAGGTCGAGATCCCCAAAAAAACGATCCTCAGGGCGGTCAAATGGGTCAAGACGACCCAGTTCCACAACGGCGGCTGGAGCTACAACCTCGTGGAAAGCCCCTTCTCCGAGGGGCCTTACGGCAGCATGACCGCCACCGGCGTCATGGCCCTCAAGGCCGCCGGGGTGCCCATCACCGACGAACACCTGAGGAAGGGGATCGAGTGGCTGGAGAGACATTACACCGTCACAAGCAACCCCGGCTCGCTCCAGTGGCGGTATTACTACCTCCTGACGCTTATGCGCGCCCTGGACATCCCTCCGAGGCAGGAGAAGCTGGCCGGGCGGGACTGGTATAAGGAGGGGGCCGCCTTCCTCATCTCAACGCAGAAGCCGGACGGCAGATGGGTCGACCTGGAGGAGTATTTCCCCACCACCTGTTTCGCCGTCCTCTTCCTCACCAGATACAACCCCCGCCCCAGGGCGCCCGACCTGGGGATATCGAAGGAGGGGATAGAGATAAACCCTGAGGTGGCCCGGGAGGGGAGCCCCGTCTCGATCAAGCTGACGATCTCCGTCGGGGGAAGGGGGTTCGAGGGGAGGGTTCCCATAGCGATCTACGACGGCGACCCATCGGTGGGCGGGGAGCTGATAAAGAGGGTGGAGCTGACCGTCCCTAAGGGGATGAACCTGGTGACGACGCTCATCAACTGGAAGGCGCGGAGGCCGGGATACCACAGGATATTCGTGAAGATCGACCCCGAAAACGAGCTGGAGGAGCTTTACGAGTGGAACAACCTAGCCTACAGAGAGATGGAGGTCAAGGGCGAGGCCAAGAAGGTCTCGGGCCGGTTCAAGCGAATAGCCCCCGGAGTTTACAAGCTGGGCAACCTGATCCTGGACACGAACGCCGGGAGGATCGAGATACCGGGCAAAGTGAACCAGGTGGCAGGGGTTATAGAGTATCTGGCGTGCGGGAGATACGGGAAGCTTCACGAGAGCGTCTTCGTCCTGGATACGGAGCCGGTCTATCTCTTCCTGGCGCTGCTGAGGCTCGGCCTTAAGCCCGGGGGAGGGGTGAGGGTGAGGGGCGATCCCAGGAGGCCCAAAGGGGACGAGGTGGAGATAATAATCGAATGGGAGGAGAACGGCGTCAAGAGGTCGGCCAGAGCGGAGCAGTTCATACTGGACGTGACGACCGGGAAGCCCATGGAGCGGACGAACTGGGTCTTCACCGGGTCGAGGGTCGTGGGCGGCAGGCTGATGGCCCAGGCGTCCAAAAGCTTCATCGCGACCTACAGGGATCCCGACGCGCTCATAAACAACCCGCTCCCCGGCGGGGCCGACGACACCGTCTACAGGGTCAACTCCGATTTCATCCCGCCCAAAGGGACGCCGATCAAGATGATCATCCGGCCCGCCCGAGATTGACAAAGCCAGGGGACGGGGTTAAAATCGTTTTTAGAGGAGGAGTGATATGGCGAAGCTGAAGGTGGCCCTCATCGGCGCCGGATTGCAAGGCGAAAACCACATCAAGGCCCTTCGGGAGGAGGAACGGGCCGAGGTCGTCGGGATCGCGGACAAGATCCTCCCCAAGGCCGAGAGGCTCGCCGCCCAGGTGGGCGCCAGGCCTTATCACGACGCGGCGGAGATGTTGAAGAGAGAGGAGGTGGACGTAGCGATCATCGCCACGCCCGACCCGCTCCACAAGGAGCCGTTTCTGGTGTGCGCCGAGGCGGGGGTGAGGGCGATCGTCTGCGAAAAGCCGCTGGCCACCTCCCTGGGGGACGCCGAGGAGATGATGGAGGCGGCTGAAAAGCGGGGGATCATGGTCTTCACCCATTTCGAAAACAGGTTCGCCAAGGCCGATATGGCGACGAAGCTCATCATAAGGGAGGGCCTGATCGGCGAGCCGGTCTACGCCGAGATGGCGCTTGACGACAACATAAGCGTCCCGACGATGCTCTGGGGCGAGCGGAGCAGGGAGTGGGCCTCCCGATCCTCCCCCGCCTACTTCCTGATGAGCCACACGATCGACCTCGTCAGATGGTATTTCGAGCCGGCCGAGGTGAAGGAGGTCTTCGCCGTTAAAAACGAATCCATACTCGGATACGCCGTCGACCTCTACGACGCCCTCCTCATCATGTCAAGCGGGGCGAAGGTCAGGCTGAAGTCGGAGTGGGTGAGGCAGATGGACGACCTGGTGGAGTTCAGGATCTACATCTGCGGCTCGGAGGGCGGCGTCTTCTACAACAAACGGGGCGGATATAAGACGTCGCCGGGGTGGAAGGCGAACCTCTCCCCCTCGATCGATTTCGACCGCGTCAGGTCAGTCCAACGGAGGCTGGGGGAGCACGGCGTCAAGGTCTCGGCCTCGATCTCCCCGAACTGGTCGAGGATGGGGGAGGGGTGGAGGGCTTCCCTAGAGATAGGGC
>QNBQ01000143.1 GCA_003645735.1 Candidatus Poribacteria bacterium | reverse complement strand
GCGGGGGCGGGGATGGTGACGCTCGCGCTCCCCGAAAGCCTCAACGACCTGATGGAGGTCAAGCTGACGGAGGTCATGACCCTCCCCCTCCCCGAAACGCCCGCCAGGACGATCTCGATCAAGGCGATCGACAGGATCAAGGAGTTCCTGGAAAAGGCGACCGTCCTGGCCATAGGGCCGGGCCTCTCCAGGGAGCCGGAGACGATGGAGTTCGTGAGGAGGCTGTGCGGGGAGATCGAGAAGCCGACCGTCGTGGACGCCGACGGCCTGAACGCGCTGGCGGCTGAAAGGGAGAGCTTGAAAAGCTTAGGCCCGAACTTCGTCCTTACCCCCCACCCGGGCGAGATGAGCAGGCTGACGGGGATGAGCGTGGCCGAGATAGAATCGGACAGGATCGAAACCGCCAGGGGGTTCGCATCTGAGCACGGCGTGACGCTCGTCCTGAAGGGCGCGCCGACGATCGTCGCCTCGCCTGACGGGAAAGCTTTCATCAACTCCACCGGCAACCCCGGTTTGGCCACGGCGGGATCGGGAGATGTGCTCACCGGGCTTATAGCCGGGCTTATGGCACAGGGGATGAAGCCGACCGATGCGGCGGTCGCGGCCGTCTACTTCCACGGCCTGGCCGCCGACAGGCTCATAGAAGAGGGGAAAACCTCCCAAAGGGGGTTGATATCGGGCGATTTGATAGAGATGTGCGGGAGGTTGCTCGGATGAAAGCGGCGCTGATCTACGGCCCCGGGGATGTGAGGGTCGAGGAGGTCGATCCCCCCAAACCCCAACCCGATCAGGCCCTGATAAGGATAAAAGCATGCGGCATCTGCCCCACCGATGTGAGGGCATACACCGGCCTGCGCAAGCTGGCCAAATACCCGTCCGTCATCGGCCACGAATGGGTCGGGGAGATAGTGGAGGTGGGGGAGGAGTTCGAGGGGTTCGAGGTCGGGGATAAGGTGATAGCCGACTGGCGCGTCGTGTGCGGCGAGTGTTACTTCTGCAGGCGGGGGATCTTCAACTACTGCCTGAACATGAGGAGGGAGAGGGTGAGGGGAGGGTTCTGCGAATACGGGGTGGCGATAGCGCGGAACCTCAGGAGGATGCCGGAGAGCCTGTCCTTCGAGGAGGCGGTCTTCGCCGAGCCTTTGGCCTGCTGCATAAACGGGATCGAGCGGTCGAACATCCAAATCGGGGACACGGTCGTGATCATAGGCGCCGGCCCCATAGGGCTGCTCCACGTCCAGCTGGCCAAACATCGGGGGGCCAGGGTGATAGTGAGCGAGCTGATACCGGAGAGGCTGAGGCTGGCGGGCGAGCTGGGGGCGGATGAGCTGATAGACGCCTCAAAGGAGGATCCGGTCGAGAGGGTCAAAGAGCTGACCGATGGGCTGGGGGCCAACGCGGTCATAGTGGCGGTGGGCGCTCCGGAGCCGAACAGACAGGCCCTCCAGATGGCCTGCATAGGCGGGACGGTCAACTACTTCGCCGGGACATACCCGCCCTCGACCTTCGAGTTCGACCCCAACCTCGTCCACTACAAACAGATAAACGTCACGGGGAGCCACGACTTCACCCCGCACCACTTCACCGCCGCCGTAAGGCTGCTTGAGACGAGGACGATCAAAGTCAAGCCCATAATAAGCCACATCCTACCCCTCGAAAGGATCGAGGAGGGGTTCGAAATCGTCTCCTCCCGCAAGGGGGGCAAGGTCGTCATAACGATTTGAAGAACTTCGGAGGAGAAAGGAGGGCGAAATGGATCTGGAAAAGAGGCTTGAGGGGATAAAATCGATGGCCGGGGCAGATCCGGAATACGCCGAGAGGTTCGCCCACGAGGTTCGGTTTGCCCGGAGGATGATCGACGCCAAGCCAGATAAAAAGGGCGAATGGGAGCCGCTGCTTGAGAGGGCGATCCGGCACGTCGAGGATAAGCTGAAAGAAGACCCTTCTAAGGTCAGGGAGGCGGTGGAGGAGGCCGAGAAGATCCTGGAGCCGCTGGGAAAGGCGGCCAAGGAGTATACGATCTACTGCGTCGGGCACGCGCACATCGACATGAACTGGATGTGGAACTGGCCGGAGACGGTGGCGGTCATAAACGACACGTTCAGCACGGTGGACAGGCTGATGGACGAGTTCCCCGAGTTCAAGTTCTCCCAGAGCCAGGCGTCCGTCTACCTGGCCATGAAGGAATACCTGCCGGAGCTTTTCGAGAGGGTCAAAAAGCGGGTGAAGGAGGGGAGATGGGAGATAACGGCATCGACGTGGGTCGAGGGGGATGAGAACCTGTCGGCGGGCGAGACGCTCTGCAGACATCTCCTCTACACGAAGAGGTTCATCTCAAAGCTCTTCGACGTGCCGATCGATCACGTCAAGATCGACTGGCAGCCCGACCTCTTCGGCCATCCGCACACGATCCCCACGATACTGGCCAGGGCGGGCGTCAAACGGTATTACTTCTGCCGCGGCGGCAAAGGACACAGGCTGTTCTGGTGGAAAGGGCCGGACGGATCGAAGGTTCTGGCCTTCGACGACGCCGTGCTCTGGTATCTCGGGCCGATGAAGCCGGAGGACGTGACGAGGCTGATCTTCGATTTCGAAAAGGCGACCGGATTGAAGGAATACCTGTTCGTCTACGGCGTGGGGGATCACGGCGGCGGGCCGACGAGGAGGGATCTGAGGATGGCATACGAGATGAACTCCTGGCCGATCTTCCCCAGGATCGTGCTCAGCACGACCGACGAGTTCTTCTCGGCCATAGAGCCGAAGCTGCCGGATGACCTGCCCGTCGTGGACGACGAGCTGAACTTCGTCTTCAGGGGCTGTTACACGTCCCAGAGCAACATAAAGAGGGCGAACAGATACAGCGAGAACAGGCTTTTCGAGGCGGAGACGGTGGCGGTCATCGCCTCCAGGCTGCTGGGGATGCCCTATCCGGCCGGGGAGCTGGAGGAGGCGTGGAGGAGGACGATGTTCAACCAGTTCCACGACATCCTCCCCGGCTCGGGCGTGCGCGCCACCTATGAATACGCGCAGGGGCTGTTCCAGGAGGTGATGGCCAGGACAGGGACGATAAAGACCAGGGGGCTGAGGGCGCTGGCCGCTAAAGTCGACACCACCGGAATGGACGGCCTCCCGAAAGGGGAGAAGCCGGGAGATAAGGTCGGCGAAGGGATAGGCGCGGGCGTGGGCAACGAGAGCGCCTTCGGGAGGGTGTCGGCGGCAAGCGGAGGGGCCGTCTCTTTGGAGCCGTTCCTCATCTACAACCCGCTCCCCTGGAGCAGATCGGACGTCGTCCTGGTCAAAGTCTGGGACAAGGAGATGCCGGACGGGCATGTCAAGGTGGTGACGCCCTCGGGCGAGGCGATGGCCGGTCAGATCATCGAGAGGGGCGGGTATTGGGGTCACAACTTTACGACGATCGCCTTCCCGGTCTCCGACCTGCCGCCCATGGGATACAGGATTTACGGCGTGGACAGATCGGATGAGCCGATCGAGGCCGAGCCCAGGGCCAAGGCCGAGGGGAACGTTCTGGAGAACGAACTTCTGAGGGTCGAGGTCGACCCCGAGTCGGGCGCGATCCGCTCTTTGATCGACAAGAGGACGGGCTGCGAGCTCGTCCCCAAAGGGAGGAAGCTGGGCATGCTGCAGTGGCTGCTTGAGGAGCCGCACGGCATGACGGCCTGGGAGATAGGGAAGATCGTCGAGCAGATCGACATCGATTCGGGAGCGGAGGTGGAGGTCGTCCGCCGGGGGCCTTACCTGGCGACGATCCGATCGAAAAACAGGTTCAAAAGCTCAACCTTCGAGATGGACATCTCGCTCAAGGCCGGCCTGCCGATGGTGGAGTTCACGCTGAGGATCTTCTGGCTTGAGAGGGGATCGCCCGACTACGGCGTGCCGATGTTGAAGGTCGTCTTCCCGGTGGCGATCCGCAACGGAAGGGCGCTTTTCGAGATACCGTTCGGATACATCGAGAGGCCGACGAACGGGGAGGAGGTGCCGGCGCTGAGGTGGGTCGATCTGACCGGAGAGGCGATCGATGGGGGCGGGAAAGCGGGCGTAACCCTGGTGAACGAGTGCAAATACGGCCACAACGTCTCCGAGGGGGAGATCAAGCTGACGCTTCTGCGCAGCAGCTACGATCCCGACCCGTTGCCGGAGCTGGGCCATCACGAGATAAGGTTCGCCCTCATCCCCCACGGAGGGGATTGGGCTGTTTCGGACGCGGTCAGGCTGGGCAGGGAGTTCAACCACCCGTTTGAGGTCGTCTCGACCGATGTCCACCCGGGCGATCTGCCTAAGGAGAAGGGATTCCTCTCGGTCAAGCCGTCCAACGTGATCCTGGCCGCCGTCAAGAAGGCGGAGGACGATGACGGCCTGATAATTAGGCTCTATGAGGTCGAGGGGAAATCGGTCGAGGCGGAGGTGTGGATCGATCCGAGCATAGTCAGGCCCAACTCACCAGCCGTCGAAGTCGATCTGCTCGAAAGGCCGCTTGAAGCGAACACGGCGAGGATGGAGGGGGAGGTGTTGAAGGTTCGCGTCCCCGCGCGCGGCATCGCCACCGTTAAGATAGGATGAGGGGGTGAAGCGCGTGCCGGAGTATTACGAGATCTTGGAGGAACTTCCGGAACAGATAAGAAGGCCGCTCGCCAGATTGATAGATAGGATCGAGGAGAGGGTGAGGTCGCTGGAGCTGACCAGGGAGGGATTCGACCGGCTCAGAAGGGCGGTCGAGGAGCTGATGGAGGCGCACAGGAAAAGCGATGAGAGGCTGACGAAGCTGGAACAGATCGTAGCCGGACTTGAGGGAAGAGTGTCGAAACTGGAGGAGGCGGTTTTGAGGTTGGAGGAAGCGGTTCTGAGGTTGGAGGAGGTCGTTCGCAGAAGCGAGGAGCGGATATCGAACCTGGAGCGGGCGGTGGAGGAGCTGATCAGGACGCACCGGTCGCTTGAGCTGAGGATAGGCGCGCTGGGGGCCAGATGGGGAATCGGCTCCGAGTCCGCGTTCAGAAACGCGATCAGGGGGGTACTGGAGGGAGTGGGATTCCGCGTCGAGCGATGCGTGAGGTTCGACGACGAGGGGAGGGTGTTCGGCAGGCCGGATCAGGTCGAGCTGGACGTGGTGATAAGGGACGGGAAGGTGATGGCCATCGAGATAAAGTCGTCGATAAGCAGGGGCGACGTGGCCGCCTTCGACAGGAAGATCAGGTTTTACAAGGAGAGGGAGGGCAGGAAAGTCGATCGGAGGATCATCATCTCCCCCTTCTTCGAGCCGGGCGCCGAGGAGATGGCTAGGGGGTTCGGGATGGAGATATACGCCGATGCGGATCAGCTGAGATGATGCGCGTCGCCCTGGTGAACACAAACCGCATAAAACCGCCCATATCGCCGATAGGGCTGGAGTATGTGGCCGAGGCTCTGAGCGCAGCGGGGCACCGAGTCGAGATACTCGACCTGTGCTGGGAGGAGAATCACGGGGAGGCTATAGGGAGGTTCTTCGGAGAAAGGGATTTCGACCTGGTGGGGGTGACGCTCAGGAACACGGACGATTGCGCCTACACGAGCGGATGTTC
>QNBQ01000142.1 GCA_003645735.1 Candidatus Poribacteria bacterium | reverse complement strand
GGGGGTAGGTCGAGCAACTTGAAGGCGATCAGGGCCGAGGAGATCATGCATACGTTGAGCGCGATGGGCGCCGCGGCGGGGGAGGAGAAGTGGCCGAACGAGTTGAGCGCCCCCATCTCCAGGGCGGCCAGGCAGACCAGAAGCCCGTAGGGGAACATGATCCTCAGCAGCCTGACCGCCGCGGCGAACTGGTCCGGCCTGGCGGCGAACCCCCAGGCCATCAGCCTGATGAGGTAGGGCGCGAGGGCTATCCCCATCGCCACCGCCGCCGCCAGGGTCAGCGCCAGCAGGTTGAAAAGCCGGTTCACCAGCTCCCACGCTCCCTTAACGTCCTCACCCTCCAGCTTCGCCGATATGACCGGGACGGTGGCGGCGTTAAGAGCTCCTTCCCCGAAGAGCCTCCTCAGCAGGTTGGGTATGCCGAAGGCGACGAAGAAGGCGTCGCTCAGCGTCCCGGCCCCCAGCGAGAAGACGATGGCCTGATCCCTGGCCAGCCCCAAAACCCTGCTGGCCATGGTCAGCGAGCTCAAGACTTTAACTGCGCGGATCAGGGGGGGCAATCCCTTCGACATGTCGCGGCCCTCCCGAGGATTTTAACCGACGCGTCCCCGCCTTTTCAAGCCCTCCTGGCGCATGCCCGGCGGATTATGTATAATCTTCCCTGTGGAATCCCCGAAAGGCGGAGGGGCGATGGAGAGGTATAGATCGATCATCCCGGATTGGGAGGAGTTCCTCAAAGCGCTGGAGCGACCGCTGCCCCACACGGTGAGGGTCAACACCCTGAAGATCTCCCCCGATGAGCTCAAGGAGAGGCTGGAGGGGAAGGGGTGTCAGGTGGAGGTGGCCCCCTGGTGCCCTTACTTTTTCACCGTGAGGGGGACCAAATCGGTCGGGCTGTTCTTCGAGTATTGGCAGGGGTATTACTACGTCCAGGAGGCCTCCTCGATGGTAGCCCCCCTGGCGTTGGATCCGAAGCCGGGCGAGCTGGTGTTGGATATGTGCGCCGCCCCCGGGGGCAAGACCACCCACATCGCCGAGATGATGCGCAACACGGGGACGATCATCGCAAACGACATCGACCTCAAGAGGATCAGGGCCCTGGGTGGGAACCTGTCGCGGCTCGGTATACTGAACGCTTTCATTAGCCAATACAACGCCGTCAACCTCCCCGAGAAGGTGCTCTTCGACAGGGTTTTGGTCGACGCCCCCTGCTCGGCGGAGGGGAGCGCCCGGAAGTCGCCCCATCTGAGGGGCGGGGCCAGCCTCGTCTACATCAAAAGGATCAGCAACTTCCAAAAACACGCCCTCCTCAAAGCCATAGATCTGACGAAGGTGGGGGGCGTGATCGTCTATTCGACCTGCACCTTCGCCCCCGAGGAGAACGAGATGGTGGTCCAACACGCCCTCCAGAACAGGGACGTCAGGCTTGAGCCGATCGATCTGGACATACCCCACTGCCCCGGCCTGACCGAGTGGGAGGGCGAGAGGTTTCACCCCGATATGGAGCTGTGCTTCAGGATATACCCGCACCATCTGGACACGGGCGGGGCGTTCGTGGCCAAGCTGAGGAAGTTGAGCGACGAGAAGGGGAGGAGGAACAGGATCGAGGAGGTCGATCGCCCCTCCGACCCGGGCGACGACGTGATCGGGTATTACGAGAAGAGGTTCGGGGTCGACCCCGCCGAGTTCGCCGATAAGAAGTTCGTCAGGACCGCCGATTACGTCTGGATGACAACGGGCGATCTGAGGATCATGGAGTTCTACAAGGTCAGCAGCTTCGGCCTGAGGATAGCCGGGCTGATGAAGGGGGAGAGGCTGAGGCCGACCGATTGGGGCCTGGTTTATCTGAACGGAAGGGTGAGGAGGAACAGGATCGAGCTGCCGGTCGAATCGCTCAGAAGCCTGCTGCTTTCGGGTGCGATGGAGCTTGAGGGGGAGCATGAGAACGGCTTCGTCGCCCTCTCCTTCAGGGGGGAGGTCATAGGGAGCGGGCTTGTGACGGAGGGCAAGCTCAAGTGCAGGATGCAGATCTCCCACCGGAAGGGCCTGTATGAGTCGCTGAGGATGGAGGGGGTCATCCCCTGAGTCCGGCCCTCGCTTGACATACCTCAGGGGATCATGGCACAATATAACCGAGCCCGCGAGGGGACGCGTGGTATGAGGCTCTCCCAATACCGGAGGAGGAAGCCATACTCCTGGTTCAGGATCGCCCTTTACATAGCTGCGCTGATCCTCGTGCTGCTCATAATGTGGAAATCGGAGAGCGTCGTCCGGTTCCTTTTGAGGATGAGGTGAGAAAAAGGGAAGCGGGGTGATCGGGAGGTGAAATGCTGGGAGGAGCGCGGCTGTGGGAGGAGGGAGTGTGAGGGGTTCGGAAGGGAGACCGATTTCTGCTGGTTTCGGCCTGAGAGGAGGTGCGATCGGGGAGGGGAGGGCCTGTCGTTCAAGGAGAGGTTCCTCAACCATTGCGTTGAATGTCAGGTCTTCGCCGACCTTCTCAGCTCCCTCCAAAAGGAGGGCTCCCCGGCGCTCCTGGGGATCTTAAAGGACATAGCCAGAAGGATATCGATGTGCGACTCGGCGTTGGAGGGCGCGCCGGCCAGGCTGAACTGGTTCGCCGATAAGATCACCCAGCTTTACGAGCTGAGCACGTTGATGCTCAGCTCGCTCAACGTCGACAGGGTCCTCTACATCATCCTCACGGCCGTGACCTCCGGCCAGGCGCTGGGGCTGAACAGGGCATTTCTGTTTACGATCGACGAGTCCGAGGGGGCGCTGAAGGGGAAGATGGCGGTCGGCCCGCTGGATCTGAGCGAGGCCAGCAGGATATGGTCGGAGCTGAGCGAAAGGCAGCTGACCATCCAGGAGATCGTCGAGGAGTATGAGAGACACCCGCCCACCGAGCAGAACAAGGCGATAAACGAGATAATCCAGCGGGTTTCGATCCCGCTCGACAGGACCGACTCGATTCTCGTCAGATCGGTCGTCGAGAAGGTCAGCTTCAACAACATCCCGGTGGAGCAGTGCGCCGATATCGAGAGAGAGTTTTTGAGGGAGCTGAAGAGCACGATGATCACGGTCGTCCCCCTGGTGGCGCGTGAGAAGGCCATAGGCGCGCTGATGGTGGACAACTTCGTCACCAATCAGCCGGTCAGCGAGGAGGATCTGGAGCTTTTGAAGCTTTACGCCAATTACGCCGCCCTGGCTATAGTGAACGCCTCACTTTACGAGAGCCTGGAGAGGAAGGTGAGGGAGCTGGAGGAGGCGCAGGAGACGCTCAGGCAGAAGGAGAGGCAGCTTATAGAGTCGGAGAAGTTCGCCGCCATGGGGAAGATGGCCGCCAGCATCGCCCACGAGATCAAAAACCCGCTTGTCTCCATAGGCGGGTTCGCCAGGCTGGTCTACAGGAAGGTGGAGGACTCCATGATCAAGGAGTCGCTGCAGATCATCATAAACGAGACGATGAGGCTGGAGAACCTCCTCCAGAACATCCTCTCCTTCTCGAGGCCGCCGGAGCCCAAGCTAGAGCTTAAAGATCTGAACGAGCTCGTCAGGCAGGTGATCCCCATAGTGCAGCAGGAGGTGGCGAACCTGGAGAACGAGATAAAGATCGAGGTGGACATCCACCCGGGCAGGCTGATGGTCTGGTTCGACGAGGCGCAGATCAAACAGGTGCTGCTCAACCTGTGCAAAAACGCCATCCAGGCGATGCCCGAGGGCGGAACCCTTTCGCTCAGGACGGGCGTCAAAGGGGGGTTCGCCCAGATATCCGTCTCGGACACCGGCGTCGGAATACCCAAGGAACACCTCAACTCGCTCTTCACCCCCTTCTTCACCACCAAGAGCACGGGGACGGGGCTGGGCCTCTCCGTGGCCAAACAGGTGGTGGTGAAGCACGGGGGGTTCATAGATGTGGAAAGCGAGGAGAACGTCGGCAGCACGTTTACCATAAACCTTCCGATAGAGAGGGTGGAGGATGAGGGGTAAGATCACCTTCGCTTTGACCTTGGCTCTGGCTTCGGCGTTGGCCCTTCACATCTTGGGATGCGCCAAGGAGGAGAAGGCCGCCGAAAAGGAGGCCGATCTGGTCATAATCTCCCCCCACCCGGAGCCGATACAGATAGAGTTCACCAGGGCGTTCAAGAGGTGGTATTCGGAGAGGTTCGGCGGGGAGGTGGAGATACAGTGGCTGGATCAGGGGGGGACATCCGACGACCTCAGATACGTCAGGTCGGAGTTCCAGAGGAGCCCCGAGGGGATCGGCATAGACATCTTCTTCGGCGGCGGAACCTCGCCTTTCCTGATAATGGCCGAGGAGGGGCTGCTTCAGCCCTATAGGGTGCCGGATGAGATCCTGGCCAAGATTCCCCCCGATCTGCACGGGGTGCCGATATACGACCCGGAGTATAGGTGGTATGGCGCGGCGCTTTCCGGCTTCGGGATAGGTGTTAACAAGGTGGTCAAGAAGCAGCTCGGCCTGCCCGATGTGGATGAGTGGGAGGATCTGGGCGATCCCAGGCTTTTCGGCCAGGTGTCGGCGGCCGACCCCCGCCGAAGCGGCAGCGCACATATGATGTTCGAGCTGATCCTCCAGAGCACCGGCTGGGAGAAGGGGTTCGAGATCATAACCAGGATGGCCGGCAACATCAGGACCTTCCCGGCCGGCAGCAACGAGGTGGCAAGGGATCTCAGCACCGGCCAGGCCGCCTATGGGCTGCTGATAGACTTCTACGCCTACACCCAGATGAACGCCGTCGGGGAGGATAAGATCGGATACGTCGTCCCCAAGGGATGCGTCGTTTACAACGCCGACTCGATCGCCATCCTGAAGGGCGCCCCACATCTCGAGCTGGCGAAGAAGTTCGTCCAGTTCGTCCTGTCGGAGGAGGGGCAGAAGCTGTGGATGTTGAAGCCGGGCGATCCCGAGGGGCCTCAGGAGTTCGGGCTGTTCAGGTCAAGCGTCATCCCCTCGCTTTACGACCAGCTGGCCGGGAGGACCGTCGTCAGGATCAACCCGTTCAAAGCCGAGACAACCTTCAAATACGACGCCAAAAAAGGCGGGGATAGGTGGACGCTGCTCAACGATCTTATAGGCGCGCTGATAATCGACACCCACGCGGAGCTGGTGGAGGCGTGGAAGGCGATAATCGACGGCGGCATGAAGGAGGAGGCGCTCAGGGAGTTCGTCAAGGTCCCCATAACCGAGGAGGAGGCCCTCAAGCTCGCAAGGGAGAGGTGGAAGGATCAGGGGTTCAGGAACAGGAAGATAACCGAGTGGACCAACTTCGCCAGGGAGAAATACAGGAGGGCCAAGGAGCTGGCGATGTGAGGTGATGCGCCGTGGATCGCGAGGAAACCCTATCGCTTGAAGAGCTGAGCAGGATAGTTAAGGAGACGGTCGAGGGGATAAGGGAGCTGAGGGCGAGGTTTGAGGAGACCGATGAGCGGTTCAGGGAGACCGATAGGCAGTTCAGGGAGACCAGGAGAGAGATAGACCGCATCGCGAAGATGGTCGGGGATCTGACCGGCAAGTGGGGGAAGTTCGTGGAGGGGCTCGTGGCGCCGGGGGCGGTGAGGCTGTTCAAGGAGTGGGG
>QNBQ01000141.1 GCA_003645735.1 Candidatus Poribacteria bacterium | reverse complement strand
TTGGATTTTAGGGGATACGGGGGTGAGTGTAGAAGGGGTTGAGCTGTTCGCAAGGCTGGCCGAGATCTTGAACTCTCAGCAGGATCTCAACAGGGCGCTGGAGGCGGTGTGCGAGGAGATAGGGGAAGCTTTCGATGTGCCGGCCGTAGCGATATATCTGCTCGACCCCGCTCGGGAGGGCCTCGTCATCAGAGCGGCTTACGGCCTTCCGACCGATCTCCTCCGTCAGCATCCCTTCCTCCCCCTCCCGTTCCTCGATAGGGCTCACAGGCTGAGCCGGATAATAGGGGTGCTATCGGATTTAGATCTGAAGGGATCGCCTTACGAGGGGATGAGGTCGGCGGTGACCGCCGAGATCATCAGGGAAGGGAAGCTGATAGGGGTTATCCTCCTCCCCTTGGAGGAGACCCCTCCCTTCAGCGATGAGGAGCTGCAGGCCTTGGAGGGGGTCGCGAATCAAGTTGCGCTTGCTGTTGATTACTTTCAGCTTCGCGAACAGCTGAGGGAGGGTTTGATAAAGGCCAGGGAGGAGGAACGGCGCCGCATTGCGCGCGAACTACACGATCAGATCGGTCAGACGTTGACGGGCATCAAGCTCATGCTCGAATCGAAGGCCAGGGAGTCGGCCGATGAGTCGCTGAGGGAGATCAAGGAGCTCATAAGCGGCCTCATCTCCCGCCTGCGCAATTTGCTCTCCGATCTCCAGCCGAGCGCCCTCGCCAAAAAGGGGTTGCTAACCGCTTTGAAAAGCTATTTCAAACGCTACTCCGATCAGACCGGCGTGAGGGTGGTCTTCAGCCAGAGGGGGTTGAGGAGAAGGCTGCCGGCCGAGGTGAAGATAGCCGTCTATCGAATAGTTCAAGAGGCGCTGACCAACGTCGCCCGCCACGCAGGGGTGAACGAGGCGAGGGTGGAGATAAGGGCGGAGGGGGATAAGATAAGCCTTAAAGTTGAAGATGAGGGGAAAGGGTTCGATCCCGATGCGGTCTTGAGATCGGGGACCGCCTACGGGCTGGCCGGTATGCGCGATAGGGCGACGGCCATAGGGGGGTGGCTGAGGGTGGATTCGGCGCCCGGCAGAGGAACCCGCGTGATAGCCGAAATACCCCTGAGACCTTGGATCAGTATATCTACGGATAAGGCAAACCGCACACATACGGATAGACAGTTATAGCTTTCTCGGGGAAAATAGACTGACGGCGAGGTAGTGCGATGGTGATCACGAGGATCTTTTTAGCCGACGATCACCCCGTGGTTCGGAGAGGGCTGAGGGCGTTGTTGGAAGGGGAGCCCCATTTCAGGGTTGTGGGGGAGTCGGGCGACGGATTGGAGACCGTCCGCCTGGTGGGGGAGCTGAAACCCGATGTTCTGATACTTGACCTCAAAATGCCGGGGTTGAACGGGCTGGAGGTCACCAGAAGGGTGAAACGGGTTTCCCCCCTCACAAGGGTGATCATCCTATCGATATACGGCGATAAGAACCACGTGATCGAGGCGTTCAAAAGCGGGGCCTGGGGGTATGTGTTGAAGGAGGCCAACGTCGACGAGCTTATAAGGGCGGTCAAACAGGTCACAGCCGGGCGGAGGTATCTCTGTCAGTCGCTCTCCGAGCTTGTCATCGACTACATCTCCTCCGGGGAGGGAAAGGCGGAGGACCCCTATGAGCTGTTGACCCCCCGCGAGAGGGAGATTTTATACCTCGTGGCCCAAGGCATGACCAACTCCGAGATAGCCTCCAAGCTTTACATCAGCCGGCGCACCGTCGAGACCCACAGGGCGAATCTAATGCGCAAGCTAGGCTTGAAAAACCAAGCGGAGCTGATCCGCTTTGCGATCCGACGGGGGATCCTGCCGTTGGAGTGAGGCGCCTTTTAGTCATAAATACTGAGGCGAAAATCGGTCGGAATACGTATCAATCCCGCCTCGGCCTCGTCCGATGAAAAGGGAGAAAGCCCTCGAGGGAGGAGGTCGAGGTGAGGTTTCCCCCTTTCAAAGCCTCATCAGCCTCAACCCGCGGGGTCATAGCGATAGGGGCCTCCACGGGCGGGATAGAGGCGCTGGAGTCGATCTTGAGGGAGCTGCCTCCCTCCATGCCCGGGATAGTGATCGTCCAACACATGCCTGAAAACCTCGCCGGAAACCTCGCCGAGAGGTTGAACGGCGTCTGTCGAATAGATGTGAGGGAGGCGAAGGATGGGGATGGAGTGGTTCCGGGGGTGGCGCTCATAGCCCCGGGCGGGAAACATATGGTGCTGGAGAGGAGCGGGGCGAGGTATTTCGTGAGGATAAGGGGAGGGCCGCGGGTGCATTTCCAGAGGCCGAGCGTCGACGTGCTGTTTTGCTCCGTGGCCAAAAACGCCGGCCCCAACGCTGTAGGGGTGATACTGACGGGGATGGGCGCGGACGGGGCGGAGGGGTTGTTGGCGATGCATCGCGCCGGCGCCTACACCATAGCCCAGGACGAAAGGACGTGCGTCGTCTTCGGCATGCCTAAAGAGGCGATAAAGCTGGGGGCGGTCGACGAGGTGCTCCCGCTAAACAAAATAGCTCGCGCCCTGATCGATATAGCTTTAGGGAAAAAGAGCGCCAAATCGGCTTGACATCGACCCGAAGTTGTCATATCCTATGCTCTCGATCCTGAGAATTGCGATACAGCGGAGGCGAAAGATGGCGGGGAAGATCAAAGTCGGGATAATCGGAGTTGGAGTTATAGGCAAACACCACATCAAAGGGTTCAACGCCCATCCGAACGCCGAGGTAATCGCCGTAGCGGACATCGATGAAAGGAAGGCGGAGGAAGCGGCCCGGGAGTTCAAGATAGAGAACGTCTTCACCGATTACAGGGAGATGCTGAGGATGGACGAGATAGACGCCGTGGCGGTCTGCACCCCGCCCTTCGCCCACATGCGGCCGACGATCGACGCCGCCATGGCCGGAAAGCACGTCCTCTGCGAAAAGCCGATGGCCCTCAACGCCAAGGAGGCGAAGGAGATGGTGGAGGCGTGCAGATCCGCAGGCGTCAAGCTCGAGATCTGCCACGGGAGGGCAAGGTTCAACGACGCGGTCGAATACGCCAAGTCGCTCGTCGAATCGGGTAAGCTCGGAAAGGTGTTCTACGGGCGGGTCAGCTCCTTCAGGCGGCGCGGAAGGCCGGGGATGGACATCCTCAAGGCGTCCAAATGGTTCCTCGACTCGTCGAAGGCCGGCGGAGGGGCTTTCGCCGACATAGGGTGTTACGACATCGACATGATGCTCTACGTGCTGGGGAGCCCGGAGCCCGTCTCGGTGGCGGCCTTCACCTTCAGGGGGGTCGGGACGATCCCGCCCGAGGATAAGGGGGTGAAATACGACGTCGAGGATCACGCGGTCGCGCTCGTCAGGTTCGAGGGGGAGCTGGCGGTGACCTTCGAGAAGGCATGGGCGTCCAACATGGACGGGGGCGACGGGGCCAGGCTGTTCGGAACCATCGGCGGGATAAAGTTCTCCCCCTTCACCCTCTACCTGGAGGAGGACGGCGAGCAGAAGGACCTCACGCCCCAGATACCGCCGAGGAAGAACAAGGACATCTTCGACGACTTCATCCGCGCCTGCATGGGCGAAAAGGAGCCGATAACCCCCGGCGAGGAGGGGCTGAAGGTCATGCAGATCATAGACGCCGCCTACATCTCCGCCAGGGAGCGCAGAGAGGTGGCGGTGGAGGAGGTGTTGAGATGAGATCGGTCCTGATCGACACGTCCAAAAGCCCACATGCCAAGCTGAGGCCCGTCCCCATAGGGGCGGTGAGGCTGGCCGACGGGTTCTGGGCGCCGAGGCTGAGGACGATGAGGGAGGTCACACTCCCAAGCCAGCATGAGATCCTGGAGGAGACGGGCAGGATAGACAACTTCAGGCGCGCTTCCGGAAAGATAAAGGGCGAGTTCAAAGGCCTATACTTCAACGATTCGGACGTCTACAAGTGGATCGAGGGATGCGCCTACTCGCTGGCATACGAGCGGGATCCCAAAATCGAGGAGCTGGCCGATAAGGTCATAGACGAGATAGCCGAGGCGCAGGATGAGGACGGCTATCTGAACACCTTCTTCACGTTCGAAAAGGCCGGCGAGAGGTGGACCAACCTGAGGGATATGCACGAGCTTTACTGCGCGGGACATCTCTTCCACGCGGCCGTCGCCTACCGAAGGGCCACGGGCAAGGATAAGCTGTTGGGGGTCGCCCTGAGGCTGGCCGATCACATCTGGGAGAGGTTCGGCCCGGAGGGGGAGGAGGGCGTCCCGGGACATCCGCAGATAGAGATGGCCCTCGTTGAGCTTTACAGGGAGACGGGGAAGAGGAGATATCTGGAGCTGGCGAAGCTCTTCATCGACCGCAGGGGCAAAGGGCTGATAGGCGGAAGCCCATATCACATCGATCACAAGCCGCTCAGGGAGCTGGGCGAGGTGGTGGGACACGCCGTCAGGGCGCTTTACCTGAACTGCGGCGCGGCCGACCTCTTCATGGAGACGGGCGAGGAGGCGTTGATGGCCGCCTTGGAGCGGATGTGGCTCAACATGACCGGGAGGCGGATGTATATCACCGGAGGGGTTGGCGCGAGATACCAGGGCGAGGCGTTCGGAGGGGATTACGAGCTGCCGAACGAGAGGGCTTACGCCGAGACGTGCGCCGCGGTAGCGAACGCGATGTGGAACTGGAGGATGCTGCTTGCCACGGGCGAGGCGAGGTTCGCCGATGTCATGGAGCTTGCCCTTTACAACGGGGCGCTCTCCGGCATATCGCTCGACGGCAAAAACTACTTCTACGTCAACCCGCTGGCCGATAGGGGCGGTCATAGAAGACGGAGATGGTTCGACTGCGCCTGCTGTCCGCCGAACATCGTAAGGCTTATCAACTCCGTCCCCGGTATGGTATATTCAGTATCGGAGGAGGGGATCTGGGTTCACCTCTACGTCGAGGGCGAGGGGCGGATCGAGCTGGGCGATCTGCAGGTGGGCCTGAGGCAGCTGACGGGCTACCCCTGGGAGGGAGAGGTGAGAGTAGAAGTGGATCCCCCCGAGGAGGCGGAGTTCTCGTTGATGCTGAGGGTTCCGGGTTGGTGCGGAGGGGCGTCCATATCGGTTAACGGCGAGAGGGTTGAGGATGGAGCGGAGCCGGGGAGCTATTTCGAGCTGAGGAGGAGGTGGAGGCCGGGGGATGAGGTGGAGATCTCCTTCGCGATGGACGTCGAGCTGTTGACGGCCCATCCCAGGGTTGAGAGCAGCTGGGGGAAGGCGGCGATCAGACGAGGGCCCCTGGTCTACTGCCTGGAACAGGCGGACAACCCCGGGTTCGACGTGTGGTGCGCTTACGTCGATTTGAATTCGCGCTCCTCGGCGGGCTTCAGGCCGGATCTGCTGGGAGGGGTGGCGGTCGTGGAGCTTTCCGGGAAAGCGGCCGATATGGCGCTTTGGGGGGATGACAGGCTTTACGCGCCTACGAGAACGGTTCTCGACGGGATGAAGCCGGTCAAGCTCGTCTTCATCCCTTATTTCGCCTGGGCCAACAGGGAGCCGGGTCCGATGACGGTTTGGGTCAACGCGCTTTGGAGTTGAGAAACCCCCACTC